>NZ_VFVQ01000033.1:0-45268 GCF_006442195.1 Mesorhizobium sp. B2-3-13 | reverse complement strand
CAGGCCCGCTATGTCGGTGGCGACCCCGCCGGTCACCGCGGTTGAAGTGTCCGCACCAGCGGCGCGCACGCCGCTGATGGTGGCGCCATCGGCGCCGGCGACGTCGTTGGTCAGCACGCCGGCCGCGGCCGTGACGGTGAGCAGGACGCCCTCGGTCACGTCGTTGCTGTCGGCATGGGCCGTCGGCACATCGTCGATGATATTGATGACCAGGTTGCCGGGAGCAGCCGTGTCGCCATCGCCATCCGTCACCCCAACCGCAAAATTCACGCTCGTATTGTCGCCCGAGGTGTTGTCGCCGAGAGTATAGGAGTAGCTGATCGTGCCAACGCCCGAGGCAGCATCATAGACATAGCTTGCGGTCAGCGAGCCGGTAGCGTCGCTGAAGGTCTGCGGGGCACCGGTCAGCACATGGCCGCCCAGCGTCACTTCCGACACGCCGTCCGGCGAGGTGAAGCCGATCGTGCCCGATATCGTCTCGGAGTCCGACGCTGCATCCGAGCCAGCCGACTCGCCGCCACGGGCCGGAAGGCCGGCCTCATGGACCGTCGCTTCCCCTATGGCGCCAATGGAGGGAGTGGAATCGTTTTCCAGGAGGCTCGGGAACAATTCGCGATGATCCGGCTGCCCAAATTGCAGGTCCGTTGGTGGCAGGAGGGCCGACAGGCCGAAGCCGTCGCCGATCCCGCCGGCAGGCTGTTCGAAATTGCCGCCGGCGCTCGAGGTCGAACCTCCCGGGCCCGCCGATATCGAGCCGTCCGCGCCGAAGGCGACATCGACATGGCTCGCTTCCAGCGCGGCGATCAAGGCCACACGCGGCACTTCGACTTCGCCGATGATGAAGGTCGGCACATTCAGGGCACCGTCCTTGATGACGATGACCGAGCCGTCCGCCTGCTCGAGCACGAGGTTCTGGCCGTCGACCTTGATGTTGTCGATCGAGACGTTGGCGGGAAGCTTTACGACGTTGCTTGCGTCCGCCACGTATTCGTGGGGGGCATTTGCCGCTGGCGGAGCAGCCGCCGGCGCGCCGCCGCCGACATCGACCGGCACAGGCTCGGCCGCTGCCGGCGCTGTTTGAGCCGGCGCCGCCGCTTGCTCGGCCGGCGCGGCCTGCGCCACCAACTGGATCGGCGCTGTCAGGTCGTGGTGATCGTTGGAGACGGAATGCTCGTCCCACGAGTTCGAAACGTTGTCCAAATCAATACTGGTCGTCATAGCTTTAACCCCTCCGGCATTTCCCGGAAAGAGACAGGCGGCGCCTCGACTTTGCAACGGTCCGTCAATCCATTCTATATATTTGGATATGCGTTCGATGATTTTTTTTACGCTTGGTAAACTGTGAACATATAATCAGTTATATCTTGCTTGGAATGCGCGGCGCTTTGCCACGACTAGTGCGAAAAACTTGGTAAATAGAAGTATAAATACGTATAAAATTTTACACAAAATAGCAAAATCACTTTGCGGGAAAGTTATCCATCTTCATTTCCAGTAATTTGAGACAAGATTGGTAGCGTCCACGGTCAAAGGTGGGCGTCATGAAAAAACAAAAGAATGCTCCGGGGAAGAGAAAACTCAAGCTGCTTCTGCTGGCGCTGGGGATGGCCAGCGCGGCGCAGCCAGCCCTTGCCGGGCCCGTCATCAGGGATTTCCTGCCCGAAACGGCACTGCTTGGGACGGTCCAGGCGCCGCCTGGCCTCGGCGGCATTTCGCTGCGGAGGTACCAGCCCTGGCAGCCGGCCGCCGCCCACCAGATCAGCCTCGTCCTGAACGGCTACAATCCCGTTTCCGTGCAAGACCGGTCCAGCGCCTTGATGGCGCAAGAAGGCAGGGATATCGACCCGATGCAGACTGCGTCGATTATCCCGGGCGTGTTCGGGTCGGTTGCGCTGTCCATGCGCAATTTTCCGGTTTCGGCGCGCTGGGCACCGGTCTACCAGGCCATAACCAGTTGCACCGCCGGCAGTCCCTGCGACCACAAGAGCCCGGCCTTCGCGGCCATGGTTTCGGCTGCCCAAGGCAAGGGGTTTGTCGAAAAACTGTCGTTCATCAACAGCGGCATCAACCACCTGATCGCCTACAGGAAGGACAGCGTCGTTTACGGCAAGCTTGACTATTGGGCGAAGCCTTCGGAAATCCTCGCCAATCGCGCCGGCGACTGCGAGGACTTCGCCATTCTCAAGATGACGGCGTTGCTGAGGACCGGCATTCCGGCACGCAGCATGTCGCTCGTCGTTCTCCAGGACCGCAAGCGAGGTTTCTTCCACGCCGTCCTTTCGGTGAGCACTGCAAGCGGCGCTTACATTCTCGACAGTCTCAACAATACGGTGCTCAAGGACAGCGCTCTTCCGGACTATCAGCCACTGTACTCGTTCAGCACCGACCGGGCATGGATCCATGGGTCCAAACCGGGGGCCGCGCAGATGGCCGACGTCAAGGGCGGTTTCGAAACCGTCGCGCCTGGCGAAGGCGCGCAGATGGAAGTCAAGTAAAGCCAAAGCGCGGCCGCGTTTTTGTCCTGGCCGAATGCCCAGAGCAATTTCAGGAAAAATGCATAGCGCTTCCGCCGGGAATTGCGAAACGATGAGCGGCTCTAACCGTTGAAGACAAAAGCCATCAGCAATTCCAGGTCCAGCACCGGCGCGCGCACCACGTTAAGCTGACCCCGGTAACGGCGCTCACCGGCGCCGATCACAAATCCGCTCGCAACGGCAACGTCGCCGTTGGTGTCGAGGCGCGCGAATATATCCGCCACGTTGAGATCCAGCGCCAGCTTCAGGTCCTGCCGCGTGTCTCCGTCGAACGCCGTCGGCAACTGCCGTTTGACCAATTGCTGGAATGGCGCATTGAACGTCACGATCTTCTTGGTCGATGCCAAAGCGAAAGCCGGCGACGGACAGGCAAGCAGAATGGCGTTTACCGTCCTGATCGACGCAAGCCTGCGCAAATTCAGGTTCTCGTGTCCCAACGCGCGAATGCAGGCCACCCGAATTGCCGAGGTCAGGTTTCCGTTCTCCGCGTGACTTTCGGCGATCTCGTCGACCAGCATGCCGATGGTGCATTTGCGGCTCTCGGCCATCTGTTTCAGCGAAAGCCAGAAGGCCCGTTCCAGACGGATGCCGCGCCTTGTGCCGCCGCGCGCCACGACGCGGAACTCGAGCTCGAAATCTTCTGTCGGCAGCGGCAGAAGCAAACGGTTTTCGGGGGGCGGGGGAGAGATGGCGCTAGCGCTCACTCATTGCCTCCTGACGTGCTTTGTTGATCGGCTTCAGCAGGTAGCTCAGGATCGTCTTGCGTCCGGTCTTGATATCCACGGAACAGATCATGCCGGGGATGATCGAATATGCCTTTCCGTCTCGCTCCAGTGTCGATTTGTCGGTTGAAACACGCACTTGATAATAGGGCTCGCCCGTCTTCTGATCGACCAGGCTGTCCGCGGTAATGTTGGAAACCTTGCCTTCGATGCCGCCAAAGATCGAGAAGTCGTAAGCCGTGACCTTTATCAAGGCATCCTGGTCGGGGCGGATAAAGGCGACATCGCGGGGCGAAACACGCGCTTCGACCAGCAATGTCTCGGAAGTGGGCACGATGCCGGCTACGACAGTTCCGGGCTGGACGAACGCGCCGACGGTGTTCAGTTCCATCGTGTTGACGATCCCGTCCACCGGAGAACGGATATCGGTTCGCGCGACTTTGTCGGTCGCGCCGCGAATGGTTTCGTCCACCACGGAAAGATCGGCCAAGGCCTGCGTCAGGTCATCGAGCGCTTCCTGCTTCAACTGCAGCCCGAGTTCCTCGACCTGAAGCTGCGCCTCGGTGATCGCCGACTTGGCTTTCTTTATCGTCTCGCCGGCCAGGTTCAATTGGCCGTTGATTTCGGTTTGCTCCTGCTCGACCTTGAGCTGCTCGGTCCTTGCCATCAGACCTTTCTTGACCATCGCCTCGACCAGCTTCGCCTGCTGGTCGCTCACAGCCAGGTTTTTTGTCAGGCGGTCGAGATTGGCGTTCGCCTCGTCGAGTTCCTTTTCGCGCTGATCGAGGCGCGACTTGAGCACCGACAGCTTGTTATCGAAGTTTTGGCGCCGGGCAACGAGGAGATTTTGCTCGTTGTCGCAGATTTCCGGCGCCGCCGCCTGAATATCCTGCGGACACGGAAACGATCCGGTGATGCTGCCGCTCTGTTCGTATTTGAGCCTGGCGATCCGTGTTTGCAGGGCCCGCGCCTTGGCCTGCTGTTCGCCGAGGCTGGACGTGTTCAAAGTGTTGTCGAGACGAATGATAAGGTCGTTCTTCCTGACGACCTGCCCCACCTTAACGGCGATTTCCTGAACGACGCCCGGCTCGCTGGCTTGGATGACCTGGGTCTTGGAAGCCGGTATGACCTTGCCGTCGCCACGCGCGATCTCGTCGACCTCGGCGAATGATGACCAAGCGACAAAGGCGACGAAGAGCGCCGCTATGATGAATATGGACGCCGTCGCAAAAAGCGGCGGGCGGTCTTCCCTGGCAAGCATTTCCTACGCCCCGTTATTATATCGGTTTCAGCCCGATATAATTTGTTCCTTCAGGTATTGGTTCTCTGCAGCGCCTGAATGACTTGTTCTTTTGGTCCATCAGCAACGATCTTTCCCTGCTCGACAACAATAAGGCGATCAGCCAATTCGAGCATGCTGAAGCGATGCGTCGAGACGATCAGCGTCGTGTTGCGGTCAAATGCTGTCTTGAGTTGCTTGATCAGCTGTCGTTCCGAAGCCAAGTCCATCGAGCCGGACGGTTCATCCAGAAAGACGATCTTCGGCTTGGTCAAAAGCAGCCGGGCAATCGCCACCGTCTGTCTCTGCCCGCCGGAAAGATTGGTGCCCCGCTCGCCGACATTCATGTCGTAGCCGCGTGGATGGCGAGAGACGAACTCGTCGACGCCGGCGGCTTTTGCGGCTTCGATGATCTGTTCGTCGGTCGCCTCGGGAGCTGCCATGAGCAGGTTCTCCTTCACGGTGCCCGAAAACAGATCGCCAGCTTGCGCGACGATTCCCACGGCGGCGCGCACCTCCGACGGGTGATACTGGCGGATGTCGATGCCATCCAGCAGCAGCTCCCCTGAACTCGGCAGGAAAAGCCTGCCGATCAGGCGTCCCATCGTCGTCTTGCCTGACCCGATGCGGCCGATGATGCCGATGCGCTCGCCCGGCTTCACCGAGAAGTTCAGGCCGGACAGAACCTCGTTTTCCGAGCCGGGGTAGACGAAGCCGACATTCTTGAACGTCATCGCCCCATTGCGGATCGGGCGATTGACAAAGCCCACCGTGTCCGGCCGGTCCTCCGGTTGGGCCATGATGGAATTCACCATTCTCAGGGAGAGCATGGCCTGGCGAAATCTCGACAAGGTGATCGCGATCTGGCCGAGCGGAGCCACGGCCCGGCTCGCCAGCATCACCGTGCCGATAATGGCTCCTGTCGAAACATGCCCTTCCGAAAAGGCATAGGCCCCGGCCACGACGAGGGCGACCGTCACGAGCTGCTGGATGGCCTGGGTGATGTTGCCGGCCGCCGCCGAGAGCTGCTTGATCTTCTCGGAGGTGTTGGCCGCGTTCTTCGAATGCTCGCCCCACTTCCTCAGCAAATAGGCTTCGGCGCGCAGGGACTTGATTGTTTCCAGCGTGGAGATGGACTCGACCAGCAAGGCCTGGCGCTGGGATGCTTCATTCATCGAGGCGGCGACCCGTTTGCCGATGCGGCGTTGCGTGACGAGGCCGACTATCACCGACGCCACGAATGCCAAGGCCGGTATGATGACCAACCAACCGCCGATCGCGTAGATGACCAGCAGGAAGATGAAGACGAAGGCCGTGTCGATGAAGACGCTGATGGTGTTGGAGGTGAAGAACTCCCTGACGAACTCATATTGAGTGACGCGATTTGCATATTCGCCGGTCGAGCCCGGGCGCGCGGACAAGGATGAATTCAGCACCTTCTCGAACAGCAAATACGATATCCGCAGGTCCGCCTTGCGCCCGGCATAGTCGATGAGCGAGGCACGGGCCGTCTTCAGAAGCAGGTCGAAAAGAATGACGGCACCGATACCGATCGCCAGCACCCAAAGCGTCGATATCGCCTTGTTCGGCAATATGCGGTCATAGACGTTCATGGTGAAGATCGGCGAGGCGATGGCCAGCAGGTTGATGAAGATCGCCGACAGCACGACCTTCGAATAGGTGCGCCAGAAAGCGCCCATCGTTCCTGTCAGCCAATGGCGCCGTTCGATCTGCTGCGCCGACCCGACCTTCATGCCTTCGGTGGCGTTGGCATAGGTGATCGAGAAGGATACGCCGCCGCTGATGTAACTTGCGGCCAGCTCGGATTTGCCGACAGTCGTGCGCCCGTCTTCCTGCGGGGCAGTGAGATACCCGTCACCGTCGATTTCCGCCAGCAGGGCGATCGGCAACTGGCTGACACGGAAGAGAATTGCCGGAAGATCGAGGCGACCGCGCAAGAAGTCGCGATGGTTGAATTCGTGGGTCTCGAGACCGATGCGTTCGGCAAGATGCCTGATCTCGGTGACCTCGATGCGCGTGTCCGAAATCGGTACCCCGGCAAACAGCACGGTTTCCGCGCTCGGCCTGCCGAGATAGGCGGCAACCGCCGAAAAGCAGGCCTTGAATGCCTCCTTGGGCGACAGAATATGTGGCTGCTGATTCACGACCCGCCCGCCAGGACCCTCAACCCCCCTTACACCGGCTCACTTCTTCCTGACCGGGGCAAGGATGTCGAAAGGTATATCGTTCGTCTGTTCCGACGGGGTCCGTGCATAGGTTTCGGTGTCCGCGTTCGCCGGAACAGCAAATTCGTCCTTGGCGTAGGCCGTGGCCTGCTTTGGCGGATGGATGTCCATCGTTTTCAGCAACTGCCCGGTCGCTGCCAGAAGCCGATATTGGGCAAAGAGGGATGCGTAGGACGCGGTGTCCGCCAGCGTCGCTGTGTTGAACCGTGTATTCTGCGCATCCAGCACATCGAGCAGCGAGCGCTGTCCGACCTTGAACTGCTCGCGATAAGAGGCAACCAGCTTCTCGCTGGAAGCGGCTTGCAGCTTCAGGGTCTTTGCCAGATCGGCTTGCCGGAAGCGGCGATCCCAGGACGTGCGAACGGCCTCTTCGATCTCCCGCAGAACCTGATGCAGCCCAAGCCGCTGCTCGCTGGCGCGGCGGATTTGCTCCTGCTCATTCGCTTTGTCGATGCCGCCGCGGTACAGGTTCCAACGCAGCACCAATCGTGCCTGCAAATCGGACGTGTCTCCGTTGTCGCCGTCAATGTCATATCCGGCCCGGGCGGTGCCTTCGGCGACGATCGAAGGGCCGTATTTCGCCCGAGCGGCGTCAACCTGCGAGGCCGCGGCCGCAATATCGCTATTGGCCATGTGGACGCGCGGATTGTTCTCCCGCGCAATGCCCAGTGCGTCGTCGAGGGACCTTGGCAGCGCGGAGGAAACATCGCCAGGCCGCGAAGCATTGGTCAGCGGTTTCCCGACTGTCTTGAAGAAGCGTATCCTCGAGGCCTCGAGTTCCTCGGAGGCTTCCTGCATGCGGGCCTTGGCCGCAAACAAGCGCTCCTCGGCCTGTTGCCGGTCGGCTTCGTTCAACCCGCCGCCTGCTATGCCTTCCCGGATGTCGTGGAGAATCGCTTGATGAAAGCCCAGATTCTTCTTTGCCTCTGCCACGATCGAGCCCTGAAGCATGTATTCCAGGTAATCCTGGACAACCGACAGCCCGATGAACTCAGATCGCTCCAGCACGCGGAACGAGGCGCCATCGACTCGCGAGGCCTGACGGTCGAGTTCGGCTCGCCTTGCGCCGCTGTCATAAAGCGTTTGTGAAACCGTCAGATCGGTCTCCGCTGGATAAAGCGCATCGTGCTCGATGGAGAGCGCGCGGCGGGAGGAGTTGTCCAGGCGGCGAGCACCAGTAGATGCCTGCAGGTCGACGCTTGGGAGATAAAGCCCTTTCGCCTGCCGCAGCTCGAACTCGATCGCCTCACGGTTTTCGATGGCCTGGCCGATTTCCGGGTTGGATTCCACCGCAACCGCCATGGCCTCCTTGAGCGTCAATGCATGCGCGCCCCAGCAGCTCAGCATGGTAGCCGTCATCAAGAGGCCAACGCCCATGACCTTGGTCGACAGACCTGTCGTCTTCATTTTCCCACCCACGTTTCCCCGCCCTTTTAAGAGCGCCCCAGCCGGGCTCGGCGCCTGGCTTTGTTCGCTATCTTACAAATTAACGTGGACGTTTCATTATTAAGCTGTGACTAAACGATAGATTCTGGGCAGACGGCAAAAAAATGTAGCAAAAATAGCACACATTTGAGATGTCGGAGGGATCAAGTGCCGGCGTCGAAACTTGAAGCACCGCAACAAGATATGGAGATGGCAAACAGCAAGCCTGTTCTGACAACATGCTGACGAGTACGCCCGTCTGCAAATAAAGTTGCTCTCGCAGGCAATAAGGGCACCCTTAACAAACCCAGGCGAAGGAGGGTTTTGTCCGGCCCCCCATTGCCAACATGTTCTGGTCGCGCTTTGACATCTACGTGGCTGGCGAGATCGCCGAGGCACGGCCGCGCAGGGCACTTCTTGGTTGGAGCAGGGTCGATTCGGTGTGTGCTTCGGTCTCAATGAAGTCTGCGCTTGGCTGGGGCGCCAGGATTCGAACCTGGGAATGTCGGTACCAAAAACCGATGCCTTACCACTTGGCGACGCCCCAATAAGCCGTCAGAGTCGCTGTGCGGCGCGTTATTAGCAGAGCAGCCGAAAAGCACAATGCTTATGAGCGACCGCGAAGGCACCTGGCTGACCAGCAGCGCGATTGCCGCCAGATGATCCGCAACGGATTATACGGACCACACAGCCAACTCGTTGCCGGCTGGGTCGACAAAGTGGAAGCGTCGGCCACCGGGGAATGGGAATATCGGCTTGACGATCGTTCCGCCGGCGCTTTCGACGGCGCGAAGGGTTTCCTCCAGATTCTCACTGTAAAGCACAGGCAGCGGCTTGGCCGGCGCTTCTTCCGCATCGGCCTGAAAACCTCCGTCCAGCCCCTCCGCAAAGGCCGAATAGGTCGGTCCATAGTCGGTGAACGACCAGCCAAAGGCGGCACTGTAGAAGCCTTTCATCCGGTCCAGCGTGCCGCCGGTCGCCGGCATTTCAAGATAGTCCAGTTTTCCAGGCTGTTTCATGAGGCACCTCTTTGTTCCCTTTATGTTCTAGACATGGAACCATCAGGTGGCAAGTCTTTTTGACGCATCCCGGGCGATGGCTTTTTCTTAATCGATTGTAGCGACCCGACGACTTGCCCGGCGCTTGCGTTTCGCACTGCAGCATCATATCGCTCGAAGTCGGACACGGGCGGAGCTTTCCGTTTCGCCAATCTTTCCAATCTCCTGCAACCGGAGAGCAAAGCATGACCAAATGGGTTTTCACCTTTGGCGATGGTGCGGCGGAAGGCCGTGCCGGCGACAGGAATCTGTTGGGCGGCAAGGGCGCCAATCTGGCCGAGATGTGCAGCCTGGGCCTGCCGGTGCCGCCGGGCTTCACGATCACCACCGAGGTCTGCAATGCCTACTATGCCGATGGCCGTACCTACCCGGCGGGATTGGAAGCCGACGTCACCGTCGCGCTCGACCATATCGGCCGGCTGACTGGCCGCCGGTTCGGCGACCGGTCGAAGCTGCTCCTGGTTTCGGTGCGTTCCGGCGCCCGGGCGTCGATGCCCGGCATGATGGACACCGTGCTCAATCTCGGATTGAACGACGAGACGGTCGAGGCGCTGGCCTCCGATTCCGGCGATGCGCGCTTTGCCTATGACAGCTACCGCCGTTTCATCCAGATGTATTCCGATGTCGTCATGGGTCTCGATCACGAGGTGTTCGAGGAAATCCTGGAAGACCAGAAAGCCAGCCTCGGCCATGAGCTCGACACCGAGCTGACGGCCATCGAATGGCAGGGCGTCATCGCGCTTTACAAGGCCAAGGTCGAGGAAGAGCTGGGCAAGCCGTTCCCACAGGATCCGCACGAGCAGCTCTGGGGCGCGATCGGCGCGGTGTTTTCGAGCTGGATGAACAACCGCGCCATCACCTACCGGCGCCTGCACGATATTCCCGAAAGCTGGGGCACGGCGGTCAATGTCCAGGCTATGGTGTTCGGCAATATGGGCGAGACCTCGGCCACTGGCGTTGCCTTCACCCGCAACCCGTCGACCGGCGAAAAGCAGCTCTATGGCGAGTTCCTGGTCAACGCGCAGGGCGAGGATGTCGTTGCCGGCATCCGCACGCCGCAGAACATCACCGAGGCGGCGCGCATCGCGGCGGGTTCCGACAAGCCGTCACTGCAGAAGCTGATGCCGGACGCCTTCCAGTCCTTCGTCACCATCTCCGACAGCCTGGAAAAGCACTACCGCGACATGCAGGACCTCGAATTCACAATCGAGCGCGGCAAATTGTGGATGCTGCAGACAAGGTCCGGCAAGCGCACCGCCAAGGCCGCACTCAGGATCGCCGTCGAGATGGCCAGGGACGGGCTGATCACCAAAGAAGAGGCGGTCGCTCGCATCGATCCGGCTTCGCTCGACCAGTTGCTGCACCCGACCATCGACCCAAAAGCCGCGCGCGACGTCATCGGCGTCGGCCTGCCGGCGTCGCCGGGAGCCGCCACCGGCGAGATCGTCTTTTCCTCCGGCGATGCCGAGGACCTGAAGACGCAAGGACGCAAGGCGATCCTGGTGCGCATAGAGACCAGTCCGGAAGATATCCATGGCATGCATGCGGCCGAAGGCATCCTGACCACGCGCGGCGGCATGACCAGCCACGCCGCCGTCGTTGCGCGCGGCATGGGCAAGCCTTGTGTGTCGGGCGCCGGCTCGCTGCGTGTCGACTACAGGGCCGGCACGCTGCTCTCGATGGGACAAACCTTCCGCAAGGGCGACATCATCACCATCGATGGCGGCAACGGCCAGGTGCTCAAGGGCGCCGTGGCGATGCTGCAGCCGGAATTGTCAGGCGATTTCGCCGCGATCATGGAGTGGGCGGACGCGGTGCGCCGCATGAAGGTGCGCACCAATGCCGAAACGCCGCTCGATGCGCGCATGGCGCGCTCTTTCGGCGCCGAAGGCATCGGTCTTTGCCGCACCGAGCACATGTTCTTCGACGGCGCCCGCATCGTCGCCATGCGCGAGATGATCCTGGCCGACACCGAGAAGGACCGGCGCGCTGCGCTGGCCAAGCTTCTGCCCATGCAGCGCTCGGATTTCTTGGAACTGTTCGAAATCATGGCCGGCCTGCCGGTGACGATCCGCCTGCTCGATCCGCCACTGCACGAATTCCTGCCCAAGACGGAAGCGGAAGTCGCCGAAGTCGCGGCCGCCATGAACGTGTCGCCCGACAAGCTCAGACAGCGCACCGAGGCGCTGCACGAATTCAACCCGATGCTCGGCCATCGCGGCTGTCGGCTCGCCGTGTCTTACCCGGAGATCGCCGAGATGCAGGCGCGCGCCATTTTCGAGGCGGCCGTCGAGGCCGGCAAGAAAGCCGGCGCGCTGGTTGTTCCCGAGATCATGGTGCCGCTGGTCGGCCTGGTGAAGGAACTCGATTATGTGAAGGCGCGCATCGATGCGGTCGCCAAGAGCGTCATGGACGAGAGCGGCGTCAAGATCGATTACCTCACTGGAACGATGATTGAGCTCCCCCGCGCGGCGATCCGTGCCCATGTCATCGCGGAGTCGGCCGAGTTCTTCTCCTTCGGCACCAACGACCTCACCCAGACCACCTTCGGCATCTCGCGCGACGACGCGGCCTCCTTCCTGGAAACCTACCGCCAGAAGGGCATCATCGAGCAGGATCCGTTCGTCTCCCTCGATATCGACGGTGTCGGCGAACTGGTGCGCATGGCGGCGCAAAAGGGCAGGGCGACGCGGCCTAGCATCAAGCTTGGCATCTGCGGCGAACATGGTGGTGATCCCTCGTCGATCCGCTTCTGCGAGGATGTCGGGCTCGACTACGTCTCCTGCTCACCCTATCGCGTGCCGATCGCCAGGCTGGCGGCGGCGCAGGCCGCGGTGCACGTGGCAAAGGCAGGACGCGGCTAGACCGGTACGAAGCTTACGGTTTTGTATGAAAACTCACGCGAACGTGCTGGCGACATGAGCGTAATCTCGACATTGTTTGCGACCAATTTGCGGATGACCGCCAATTGTCTCCGGAAACAGACGTTGCAGATATCACCCGCTCCGTTCCGCTCGATCCTGATTATTCAAACCAAGTTCATAGGCGATATCGTCCTCGCCTCGACGCTCGCCAGGAACCTGCAGCTCGAATTTCCCGGCGCCAGGATCGTATTCCTCTGCGAAGCGCCCTTCGAGAGCTTCGTGGTTGCGCATGGCATCGCTTCCGAGGTGGTTACGTTCAGGCGGGCCCGCATGCGAGGCAACCCGCTGGAGCGTGGAAAAGAGCTCTATGCCGTGGTGCGGGCGCTGCGCCGCTTCCGCTTCGACCTGACGATCGATGTGACCGATTCCAAGAGCTCTCGGGTCGTCAGCGGGCTCATCAACGCCAGGACGCGTGTCGGCTACAATCCTCCCGAGAGGCCGCTGAAGCTGCTGGAGCGGCAGCCCGCCAATGTGTTTGCCAAACCATACGGGTTTGGCGGCCAGCATTTTGTCTATCGCTATCTCTCCCCACTTGAAGCGCTCGGCATCGATTTGCGCGTGACGGTACCGAGCATCCAGCCGTCGACATTCGAGGCCGCGAAAGCCCTGGCGCTTCTGGGCACGCACGATATCCACCCGAACGCCTTCGTCGCCGTCCATTCGGGCGCGAGTTTCAAGGGCCGGCAATGGCAGCCGGAACGGTTTGCCGAGGCGATTGACCAGGTTGCGGCCGAGACCGGACTGGGCGTCGTCCTGGTGGGAGGGCCAGGCGAACGTGAAACCGCCGCGCGGATCGTTTCCGGGACCGCGACGCCGGTGGTCGACCTGGTCGGAGCGCTTTCGCTCGAGAGCCTGCTGGCGGTCCTGGAACAGGCCCGCCTGTTTCTCGGCAACGAAAGCGGCCCGATGCACATGGCCGCTGCCGCGGGTACCCCGGTTGTCGGCCTTTTCGGCCTGACTCATCCGTCGCGCTGGGGACCTGTCGGCGTGCCCAGCATCGCGCTTCGGCCGTCAATGCCCTGCGATTGCGTGGCCAGGGATTTGTGTCGTCGGTCCGACCCCAGCAAGGCTTGCTGTGTCTGGCGTCTGGAGGTGAAGCCGGTCGTCGACGCCGTGCGCGAGATCCTCGCACGCACCGATCTGAAAAAGGAACGCGTTGTCTGAGGGCGATGGGTCGGCAAGACTGTCGCCGAATGTTCACCAAGCTGGAGGTCAAATTGCCGCGCCAGGCGTTTTTCTGCTATCCCTCGTCTGATTTCCGCCTTCATGCGGGTTTTTTGGGATGGCGGCTTGAAGTCGCCAGCCGGGAATTTGGTTTCGGGAATTTGGTTTGATGCGTCTGCTGCAAAAACATCTCTGCACGATCGCCATGTCGGTGGCGCTGATATCCGGTGCCCATGCCGCGCCGCTGGTCGAACCCACGCTGCACATCAAGCCGGCTGCAAGCGGAACCGGCCGCGTTGCGCTCACGCTCGATGCCTGCGGCGGCAAGACCGACACGCGCATTCTCTCGGCGCTGGTGGACAACAAAATACCGGCCACCATTTTCGTCACCGGCATCTGGCTGAAGCGCAACGCCGAGGCCGTCGCGATCATGCGGGCGCATCCCGACCTGTTCGAACTGGAAAATCACGGCGGCCGCCATGTTCCGGCGGTCGACACGCCACGGAAGATCTATGGCATAAGCAGCGCCGGCAGCCCGGAGGCTGTGCTCGCCGAGGTCGAGTCAGGGGCCGCGGCTCTGGCCACGGCCGGCGAGCCGGCGCCGAAATGGTTCCGTGGCGCAACCGCCGAATACAGCCCCTCGGCCATCGCGATGATCCGCAAGCTGGGCTTCAAGATTGCCGGCTTCTCGATCAATGGCGACGGCGGCTCGCTGCTCGGCGCCAAGGAAACCGCCAGGCGTATCGCCGCTGCCAAGGATGGCGACGTCATTATCTCGCACATCAACCAGCCGACCCACGCCGCCGGCGAGGGCGTGGTGCAGGGCCTGCGGGCACTCAAGTACAAGGGCATGACCTTCGTGCGGCTCGACGACGCCGACGGGACGGGCGATCACGGCACCACTGAGTAGGGCGGTTCAGTGTTTGATAGAACCGCCGAACCGCTCTAACGACTGGGCCTGATCTGAATCTCAGTGCACCCTTGAGTGCGTCGGCCGAAGCGTTCAGTCCGGCTTGGCTTCGATGGTGACCTTGCTGGCATAGAACGCGCCGTGGTCGCGGATCTCGGTCATCTCGTCGTATGGCTGGCGGTAGGCCCACATCGCGTCCTTGCCCGCTTCGCCCGCCGGCAGCACGCTCCAATAGCTGGCGTCACCCTTATAGGGGCAGTGGGTCGCGTGGTCCGTTCGGCTGAGCTTGTCGAAATCGATGTCGGTGAACGGAATGTAGAAGGCGGCGGGGTAGGGGGCCTCCGTCAGCACCTTCGCCTTCGCGGATGACGCGATGACGGTATCGCCGGCGCGGACCGTGACGGTGCCGGAATAGGGCTCTATCGTGATGATCCTGTCGGGATTGCGCTGGAAGCCGGGTGCCGGGTTGGCGATCTTGTCCATGCTGGTTCCTCCTTGCCCCGACCTTAAGTGTGGTGGACGGCCGGATTGCGCAAGACCCGTAGTCACAAACAAAACAGACGCCATGCGCCCGTGCGTGGCGCGAAGATTGCCTTCTCGTGGCCGCGGAAATTCAGGCGGCGGTTTTGAAGGCGTCCATCAGCCCGGCATAGGCGGCCGCGATGCCCGCCACCGGATTGCTGCTTCTGGAAATCGTCTCGACTTTCAGCGCCCCGCCGCCGGTTGGCAAGGTGAGCAGCAGGAACTGGCGATTGCCGCCATCGCCGACGGATGCCGCCGCGACATGCTGGCCTTCCCCTTCGTTCTGGACGCACATCTTGAACAGCAGCGTGCCGCCGACCGCTTCCAGCGCGCCGCCGACAACTTCTACGAACTCGTCTTCGGAAACAGTCTTTTCGTCCGGCACCAGATCGGCCAGGCTTTCGGCAAGCGTACTCTCGAGAACCTTATCGTCGAGCGCGTCCATGCGAACCTCTCTCAGTCGCCAATCGCACCCCTTTGCCCGTTAACGAACCTTAACACCGACGATGGCCGGATTATGACACGTTTTTGCGGTTGGTCCGATCACGAGAGTTTGCGTCGACGTAATGGATTTGAAGCCCCTGTCACTCGAATGGCAGCAAGGCCCGCCAAATGAAATCAAAAAGCGTCCGGATTCAATCGTTTGCCAAATACAGGTCGAACTCCGACTTTCGTCCGCTGCTCCCGTAGGTGGCTGGACAATTCGCCGGTTCGCTTCACAATGCGATCAAAAGCGCGACGTGAAAAGCGTGAGGGAGGGAACGGCATGCTGGGATTGATGCAGGAATGGCCGCTACTGTGCCACAAGCTGATCGACAACGCTGAAAGGCAGCATGGTGTGCGCGAGATCGTATCGCGTTCGATCGAGGGACCGATCGTGCGCACCACCTACGCCGACATCCATCGTCGTTCCCTCAAGGTCGCCCAGCGCTTGGAGCGCGACGGTTTCGCGTTGGGCGACCGCATCGCGACGCTGGCCTGGAACACCGCCCGCCACATCGAGGCCTGGTACGGCATCATGGGCATCGGTGCTATCTACCACACCCTCAATCCGCGCCTGTTTCCTGAACAGATCGTCTGGATCATGAACCACGCCGAGGACAAGGCTGTCTTCGTCGACCTTACCTTCATTCCGTTGCTCGAGAAGATCGCGGGTGCCGTCCAATCGCTGAAGAAGGTGATCGTGCTCACCGACAAGGCGCACATGCCGCAAACGACCCTGCCCGGTGTCGTTGCCTACGAGGACTGGCTTGACGAGGTTGATGGCGACTTCGCCTGGAAGACCTTTCATGAAGGCACCGCGGCCGGCATGTGCTATACGTCCGGCACGACGGGTGACCCAAAGGGCGTCGTCTACAGCCATCGCTCGAACGTGCTGCACGCCATGATCGCTGCCATGCCCGACGCCATGGGCCTGTCGGCGCGCGACACGATCCTGCCGGTGGTGCCGATGTTCCACGCCAATGCCTGGGGCCTTGGCCAGAGCGGGCCGATGACCGGCGCCAAGCTGGTCATGCCTGGCTGCAAAATGGACGGCGCCTCGATCTATGAGTTGCTCGATCAGGAGAAGGTGACATTCAGCGCCGCCGTGCCGACCGTGTGGATGATGCTGCTGCAATATCTGGAAGAGACCGGCAAGGCGCTTCCCCATCTCAACAAGGTCGTGATCGGCGGCTCGTCGTGCCCGCGCGCGATCATGGCGAAATTCCAGGACAAGTACGGTGTCCAGGTCATCCACGCCTGGGGTATGACCGAAATGTCGCCGCTCGGCACGCTGTGCACCTTGAAGCCGGACTATGCAGGCCTGGACGGCGAGGCGAGGCTCGACGTCCAAGGCAAGCAGGGTTACCCGCCCTTCGGCGTCGAAATGAAGGTGACCGATGACGATGACAACGCGCAGCCGTGGGACGGCAAGACGTTTGGCAGGCTCAAGGTACGCGGCCCGGCCGTCGCCCGCGCCTATTATGGCGGTGTGGGCGCGGAGCAGTTCGATGAGGATGGCTGGTTCGATACCGGAGACGTCGCTCATATCGACGCCGGCGGTTACATGCAGATCACCGATCGCGCGAAGGACGTCATCAAGTCCGGCGGCGAATGGATTTCGACCATCGACCTGGAAAATCTGGCTGTCGGCCATCCCGATGTGGCGGAAGCGGCGGCGATCGGCGTCCAGCATTCGAAATGGGGCGAGCGGCCCTTGCTGGTCGTCGTCGCCAAACCTGGCAAGGAACCGACCAAGGCCGAGATTCTCGATTTCATGGATGGCAAGGTGGCCAAATGGTGGATGCCGGACGACGTCGCCTTCGTCGGCGAGATACCGCACACCGCCACCGGCAAGATCCAGAAGATCACCTTGCGTCAGCAGTTCAGGGACTATCGCTTGCCGACGGATTGAGGGGATGTTGCGTGTTTCGGCTTCAAGCCGCCGCAAAAAGGCACTAAACCTCCATCCGGGTTGGGGCAGCGCAGAGCATAATGGTTAGCATTCCCGAACGGCAAACGTCGAAGGCTGCCGGCTGGTCGCGGCGCACGGGCGCCTTTTCGATGGTGCTTTTGCTGACGAACTTTGTCGGCCACCGCTTCGGCCTCGTCCAAACGCCGGTGTTCCTGTGGGTGCTGGGCATTGTCGCCCTGCTGGCGGCGCTCGCGCTGCTGTTTGCCGGCCTGGCCTTTGCAAGGCTGTGGAATTTTGGTGACCGTGGTGGCCGTGATCTCACCGTCGGCGCCTTGCTGGCACTGCTGGTGCTCACCCCCTACGGCGTTGCCGCCTATTGGGCGACGATCTATCCGCCGCTGCGCGACATCTCGACCGATTTCGATGAACCGCCCGCGCTCGATGTCGGTGACCGGACCAGGGACATGAACGTGCTGTCCCCGCCGACGCCGGGTGAGCAGACGTTGCAGACCGACAGCTATCCATTGGTCACCGCACGCAGCTACGACCTGCCATTCGAGACCGTCGTCAATGCCGTTGAAACGGTGCTCGACCGGCGCGGCTGGGACTTTTCGGAGCCTTATCCCGAACTTGCCGGGCAGACAGAGGTGACCATTACCGCCATCGCCTCGAGCTTCGTTCTTGGCCTTCCTGCGGACGTCGCCATTCGCGTGAGGGATGACGGCGACACGGTCATCGTTGATATGCGATCTGCCTCGCGTTACGGCCGCCACGATCTTGGCGACAATGCCGCGCGCATCACCGATTTCCTGGCGGAACTGGACCAGGAAGTCGCCGGCCAGGTCGGCGCGGCGCCGGCCCAATAGCCATTTTTCGGGCGAATTGCGCGCCGGCGACGATGGTCGGGTGAACACCGTGGGCGGGCGGGCAGGCCTATCGGCCCGGCGTGAAAACGCCATCTATGGCGGGGGCAGTGTCCGTCGCCACCACGCCGCGTCCCACCAGGTCCTCCAGATGGGCAAGCACCGACAGGCCGGCGGCGCCGTGCAACCGGGGATCGGTATCCCTGTAGATCGCCTTGACCATGGCGGGAATGGTCCTGTCTCCAGCTCTGATCCGCTCCAGTATGGCTCGTTCGCGCATCTTGCGATGCGTCTTCAGCCCGCGCATGAAAGCGCGCGGCGCAGCCACCGGTCCACCATGGCCAGGCAGCAGCAGGCGATCGCCGCGCTCGATCAGCCGGTCCAGCGATGCCATGTAATCGGCCATTGCCCCGTCCGGCGGCGCGACGATGGATGTTGCCCAGCCCATGACATGATCGGCTGAAAACAGGATGCCGGTGCCTTCCAGCGCGAATGCCGCGTGATTGGCCGTGTGGCCGGGCGTCAGGACTGTCCGGATCGCCCAGCCATCGCCGCTGACCAGTTCACTGTCCGGCAACGCGATGTCGGGAACGAAAGCGGTGTCGGCGCTGGCGTCGAGCGGATTGGTTTCGCCGATATGCAAGGGCCTCGCCGGCCGGTGCGGTCCTTCCGCCAGCACCTGGGCGCCGGTGCGCTCCTTCAGCCGGGCCGCCAGCGGGGAATGGTCGCGATGCGTGTGGCTGACGAAAATGTGGCTGACCGGCCGGCCGGCGATCACGTCGAGCAAGGTCTGAAGATGCGCCTCGTCATCCGGCCCGGGATCGATCACCGCCAGCGCGTCGCGGCCCACGACATAGCTGTTGGTGCCATGAAAGGTGAAAGGACTGGGATTCCCAGCCGTGACGCGTTGCACGTCTGGGGCCACGCTTACGCCTTGGCCATAAGCGGGGTCGAAGCTGGTATCGAATTTGAGGGCCATGTCGCCACATTATTCCAAGAACGGCAAAACCGATTGCCGCATAGCACGCAAGCAAATATAGAAAAACGCAAGGCCGCGATTGTTGGTTCGCGGCGAGATTGAATGGGGAAGACCATGACAACCGCCACGACGACCCGCCCGCTTGTTTTTCTGGCCTTGCCGCAAGAAGGTGCCGCGCGACTGGCAACGCAGTTTGTCCTGGCGATTGCCGGGACGCTGCTGTTGACCCTTTCGGCCAAGACCAAGGTAGTGCTTGGGCCTGTCGACATCTCGATGCAGACGCTCGCCGTCTTCCTGATCGCCGCCGCCTTCGGCATGCGGCTCGGCGTCGCCACCCTGCTGCTTTATATGGCGGAAGGCGCGATGGGCTTCCCGGTCTTCCAGGGCACGCCGGAAAAAGGCATAGGCATCGCCTATATGCTCGGCTCGACCGGCGGCTATCTCGCCGGCTTCGTGGTCATGGCCGCGATTGTCGGCTGGGCCGCCGACCGCGGCTGGGACCGTCATCCGATCAAGCTTTTCAACGCCATGCTGGTTGCCGAAGTGATGATGATGGCGATGGGTTTCGCCTGGCTGGCGCTGCTCATCGGTCCGGAAAAATCCTGGCAATTCGGCGTCATGCCGTTCATCGTCGGCGACCTGATCAAGGTCGCTCTGGCGGCCAGCCTCGTGCCCGCCGTCTGGTCATTGCTGAAGCGCTCCTGATTTGAGATCATCCGGCCCGGATCACTCCGGGCCGGAGCTTGGCCTGCGGTCAGCTCGGGCCTGGTCACCAGGCATGTTACGGACGGGCCTTTGTGATGAAAGTTCTGGTCACCGGCACTGCCGGCTTCATAGGCTATCATGTCGCCAGGCGGCTCCTGGAGCGCGGTGACGAGGTTGTCGGCATCGACAGCATCAACGATTACTACGACCCTGAGATCAAGCAGGCGCGGCTGCGGCTCCTGGACGAGGCGAGCCGCGGCACCAATGCAGGCTATCATTTCATCCACGGCAATCTCGCCGACCATAGCGTGGTTGATGGCTGCTTTGCCGAACACGCCTTCGACCGGGTGATCCATCTCGCCGCCCAGGCAGGCGTCCGCTACAGCCTGGAAAACCCGCGCGCCTATGTCGAGAGCAACATCGTTGCTTTCACCAACATGCTCGAGGCCTGCCGCAGCAGCCGTGTCGGGCACCTGACCTATGCCAGCACCTCCAGTGTCTATGGCGCCAACACCGATATGCCGTTTTCCGAGCATCGCCCGGCCGACCATCCCTTGCAGTTCTACGCCGCCACCAAGCGCGCCAACGAACTGATGGCGCACAGCTACAGCCATCTGTTCGGCCTGCCCACCACGGGGCTGCGTTTCTTCACCGTGTACGGTCCCTGGGGGCGACCTGATATGGCTCTGTTCCTGTTCACCAGGAACATCCTGGCCGGCGAGCCGATCAAGCTGTTTAACAACGGCAACCACACGCGTGACTTCACCTATGTCGAGGACATCGCCGAGGGCGTGATTCGCGCCAGCGACAGTCCTGCCGCGGCCAACCCGGCCTGGGACTCCGGCCATCCGGATCCGGCGACCAGCAGCGCGCCCTGGCGCATCTTCAACATCGGCAATAGCAACCCGGTGAAACTGACCGCCTATGTCGAGGCGCTGGAAAATGCGCTCGGCTGCAAGGCCGTCATCGAGCTCCTGCCGCTGCAGGCCGGCGACGTGCCCGACACCTTCGCCGATACTTCGGCGCTGCAAGCGGCGGTCGGCTACCGCCCCCGCACCTCCGTCACGGAGGGGGTAGGGCGGTTCGTCGAGTGGTACCAGGGTTATTTTGGGCGGGCGTGATGAACGCGCTCTTGGCCGCGTAAAGGCCGGCCTTCGGTCGAAAAGGACCAGGGACAAAAAAAATGTGCTAGTCTCCCAAGTCATCGGATGGTGGGGATTGCCATGTTGGAAACGGACAAGCTGTTCGCGGGCTCGATTCCGGAAAACTATGACCGCTACATGGTGCCCTTGATTTTCGAGCCGTTCGCCGTGGATATCGCGCAACGAGCCGCGGCCCTGTCGCCAGGCGCGGTCCTGGAAATCGCTGCGGGCACCGGGGTCGTCACCCGCGCATTGGCGCCAAGACTGTCCCCGGACGCAAGCTATGTCGTGACCGACCTGAACCAGCCGATGCTCGACTACGCTGCTTCGCGGCAGACACCCGACAGCCGCATCGAATGGCGCCAAGCGGATGCGATGGCGCTGCCGTTCGAGGATGCGGCGTTCGATCTCGTCTGTTGTCAGTTCGGTGCGATGTTCTTTCCAAACCGCACCTCCGCCTACCGCGAAGCCAGGCGGGTCCTGAAGCCGGGAGGACGGTTCTTGTTCAACGTATGGGATCGCATCGAGGAGAATGTGTTCGCCGATGACGTGACCAATGCGCTGGCGAGGATTTTCCCAGACGATCCGCCGCGCTTCCTGGCACGCACGCCGCACGGCTACCACGACAAGGTGCTGATCCGCCGCGAGCTGGAGGACGCGGGTTTCTCCGATGTCACGATCGAGACGAGAGCCGAACAAAGCTGCGCATCCTCGCCGCGCCTTCCGGCCGTCGCTTATTGCCAAGGCACCGTTCTTCGCAGCGAAATCGAGGCCAGGGACGCTGGAAAACTGGACGCCGCGACCGACTACGCGGCATCCGCCATTGCAGACAGACATGGCAACGGCGAAGTTGCCGCCAAAATCCAGGCATATGTGATCATGGCTGTGGCCTAGGTGTTGATACATCTGCCCTGAGGCCCGTCCTCGATAAAGCCGAAAGTGCGATCGGTGATCACGGCCTCGGCCTTTGCCAGGATGGGACCAGACGGGTTCGGCCGAAGCGGGAGGTGCCCGTCGATGGACGGTATTCAACATGGTCGATGCATTTGTCGTGTGCCGCATTGACAAGCCAATGCATGAAACCTAAGCACAGGCACTCAGGGCCGGGGGGCTTTGGCATGTCAAGGAGAGCTTTTTGAAAGGAATTATCCTTGCTGGAGGCAGTGGAACACGTCTTTATCCACTAACATTAGCAGTCTCTAAGCAAATTCTTCCCATTTACGACAAGCCGATGATCTATTATCCGCTGAGCGTGTTGATGCTCGCGGGAATACGAGAGATTCTGATCATTTCGACGCCTCGTGATCTGCCCGCTTTCCGTGGTTTACTCGGCGACGGATCGGATTTTGGGCTGGCACTGTCCTACGCCGAGCAGCCGCAGCCCAATGGCCTCGCGGAAGCCTTCATCATCGGCCGCGATTTCATCGGCAAGGACAGCGTGTCGATGATCCTGGGCGACAACATCTATTTTGGCGACGGGCTGTCGCAGCTTTGCCGCGCCGCGGCATCGCGCCAGAAGGGCGCTTCGGTGTTCGCCTACCATGTCGAGGATCCCGAGCGCTATGGCGTGGTGTCTTTCGACAAGGCGACCGGAACCGCGCTGACGATCGAGGAAAAGCCACAAACACCGAAGTCCAACTGGGCCGTCACGGGTCTCTATTTCTACGACAATGATGTCGTCGACATCGCCCCGACCATCCGCCCTTCGCCGCGTGGCGAGATCGAGATCACGGCGGTCAACAACGTCTATCTCGAGCGCGGCCAGCTCCATGTTCATCGGCTGGGACGCGGCTATGCCTGGCTCGACACCGGCACCCATGACAGCCTGCACGAAGCCTCTTCCTTCGTGCGCACGATCGAACATCGCCAGGGCATCAAGGTCGCCTGCCCGGAGGAAATCGCCTTCGAACAGGGTTGGCTGACGGCGGACATGGTGCTGGAGCGCGCGGCCCGCCTGGGCAAGAACGAATACGCCGCCTATCTGCGCCGGCGTGTCGTCGATCTTTCGGAGGGCTAGAGATGCTGGAGGTGAGATCCCTGGGCATCGATGGGGTGCTTGAAATCGTTCCGAAACGCCATGGCGACGCACGCGGGTTCTTTATGGAAACCTACAATGCCGAGCGCTTTTCGCAGGCCGGCATTGATTTGACTTTCGTGCAGGACAATCACTCGTATTCCGCTGCCCCGGGCGTCTTGCGCGGGCTTCACTATCAGCTTGCGCCGCGCGCCCAGGACAAGCTGCTGCGCGTTATCCGTGGCAGTATTCTCGACGTCGCGGTCGACATCCGCCGCGCCTCGAAAACCTTCGGAAAATGGGTCGCCCTCGAAGTGTCGGCCGAAAAAGGCAACCAGATCCTGGTGCCAAAGGGCTTCGCGCATGGCTTTGTCACACTCGTGCCCGACACCGAGGTGCTGTACAAGGTGACCGACACCTATTCGCCCGAGCATGACCGGTCGATCCGTTTCGACGATCCTGCCATCGGCATAGAATGGCCGTCGCTGGCCGGCGGGTTCCAGCTTTCCGACAAGGATCTCAAGGCGCCTATGTTGGCCGCGGCCGAGGTGTTCGCCTGATGGAGCGTGTTGTGCATAAGGACAGCGGGATGAATTTTCTGGTGACGGGCGGTGCCGGCTTCATCGGTTCGGCGGTATGCCGGCATCTGTGCGCCAATCCGGCCTACCGGGTGACCAACCTCGACAAACTGACCTATGCGGGCAATCTGGACTCGCTGCGGCCGATTGAGAATGTCCACAATTACCGCTTCGCCCAGGCCGATATCTGTGACGAAAGGGCGGTGCTCGACATACTGCGCCGCGACGATATCGACATCGTCATGAACCTCGCCGCCGAGAGCCATGTCGACCGCTCGATCGACGGACCGGGCGCCTTCATCGAGACCAACATCGTCGGCACCTACAAGATGCTCAATGCCGCGCTCGAATACTGGCGTGGCCTGTCCGGCGACAGGAAAGCCCGCTTCCGCTTCCATCACGTCTCCACCGACGAGGTGTTCGGCGATCTGCCCTTCGACGGCGGCATGTTCGTCGAGGAGACGCCCTACGCGCCGTCCTCGCCCTATTCCGCCTCGAAGGCGGCTTCGGACCATCTGGTGCGCGCCTGGCACGAGACCTACGGCCTGCCGGTCGTACTCTCCAACTGTTCGAACAATTACGGGCCCTATCATTTCCCCGAGAAGCTGATTCCGCTCGTCATCCTCAACGCGCTCGACGAAAGGCCGCTGCCGGTTTACGGCGCCGGCGCCAATGTGCGCGACTGGCTGTTCGTCGAGGATCACGCGCGTGCCCTGGAACTGGTCGCCACGAAAGGCCATCCGGGCGAGAGCTACAATGTCGGCGGCAATTCGGAACGCACCAACCTAGCCGTCGTCGAGACGATCTGCGACCTGCTCGACACCAGGCGTCCGCGCGCCAGCGGCAGGCGCTATCGCGAGTTGATCTCCTTCGTCACCGATCGCCCCGGCCATGACCGCCGCTACGCCATCGATGCTTCCAAGATAGGCCGCGAGCTCGGCTGGACGCCCAGGGAGAATTTCGACAGCGGCCTTGCCAGGACCGTGGACTGGTTCCTCGACAACAAATGGTGGTGGGGGCCGATCCGCGAACAGCGTTATGCCGGCGAAAGGCTGGGCGAAGCACGCAAGGTGGGCGCGTGAGGCTCCTCGTCACCGGACGCGACGGCCAGGTCGCGGCGAGCCTGCTCGAGGCCGGCCAGGCGCGCGCGGGCGTGGAGGTCGTCGCCCTCGGTCGCCCGGAGCTCGACCTGGCAAGACCCGATACCGTCATCGACGTCATGGCGGGTGCCAAGCCCGATATCGTCGTGTCGGCCGCCGCCTATACCGCCGTCGACCAGGCCGAGGACGAACCCGATCTGGCCTTTGCGGTGAACGCGACCGGTGCCGGCAAGGTGGCGGAGGCCGCGGCGCGGCTCGGTGTTCCCGTCATCCATCTTTCGACCGACTATGTCTTCGACGGAACCAAGGCCGATGCCTATGTCGAAACCGACCCGACGGCGCCGCTCGGTGTCTACGGAACCTCCAAGCTCGCCGGCGAGCAGGCGGTGGCGGCCGCCGGCCCGCGCTACCTGATCCTGCGCACCGCGTGGGTCTACAGCCCGTTCGGAAAGAATTTCGTGAAAACCATGCTGAGGCTCGCCGCCGACCGCGACGAGATTTCGGTGGTGGGCGATCAATGGGGAAATCCCACGTCGGCGCTTGATATCGCCGACGCGATCCTGCATGCGGCCGCCATGCTGCGCCGCGACAAGGACTTCGCCGCGTTCGGCACCTATCATCTGGCCGGCACCGGCGAGACCAACTGGAGCGGCTTTGCCCGTCATATCCTCGACACAAGCCTGAAGTCTGGTGGTCCTTGGGCGCGGGTAGGGGATATCACAACGATGGACTACCCAACCAAGGCGCGCCGTCCCGCCAACTCCCGGCTATCGAGCGCGAAATTCGCCGGCGTGTTCGGATGGAACGCGCCGGACTGGCGGCAGTCGACGGAGAAGGTGGTGCGCCGGCTGGTGATTGACGAGACGAGACAGATATTGAGCGCATGAACAAACATCCATCACCCGAGAATCTGCAAGGCGCGATGCTTGATCCGCAGCCGGCCGAAGGACGGCCGGCAAAAGCCCGCACCAAGGCGAAGCCCGCGGCTGCAAAAGGACCCACGATGAAGCGCACATGCATCATGGTGCTCGGCATGCACCGTTCGGGCACCAGCGCGCTGACGAGGGCGATCAGCCTGCTCGGCGCTGAACTGCCGAAGAACATGCTTGGCGCCAATCCAACGAACCCCACCGGCCATTGGGAACCGCTGCGGCTGATGGAACTTCATGACCGTATGCTTGCGGAGGCCGGCAGCAGTTGGGACGACTGGCGCCCCTTTGAGCAAACCGATCTAGGCGCCGCTCGCCTACGTTTTTACAAATCCGAGATCGCTAGGCTGATCGACGAGGAGTATGGCGCTGCGTCGCTTTTCATCCTTAAGGAGCCAAGAATCTCGCGTTTGGTGCCGCTTTATGCAGAAATCCTGAAGCGGATAAATGTCGAAGTCCGCTATGTCTTGACGCAACGCAATCCCTTGGCGGTAATTGCTTCACTCGAAAAACGGGACGGATTCACATCAGGCTTTAGCGCACTTTTATGGCTGCGGCATGAGTTGGAGGCCGAACATGATACCCGAGGCAAACCTCGCGTGTTTGTCTCCTATGAAGCTTTGCTTAAGGATTGGCGGGTCGACCTTCAGAAGATTGCCGAGGCTCTGCATATAGAATGGCCGCAATCCATCTCAGGACTGCAGACAGCCCTGTCCACCCATTTCTCTACTGACCATCAGCATCATGCCGCAAGCGCGGATCTGCTCGACGCCGATCCACGCATCGCTGATTGGGTAAAGCAAGCGTACGGTGCGTTGAGAGCACTTGAAAAAGACCCCACCGATGCCACCGCGATGGCGCGGCTAGATACCGTGCGGATCTCCTTCGACACAGTTAGTCCGGTGTTTGGCGAAGCTTTCTTCGATGAGATGGGCTCGCGCGTCCAAAGATTAAAGCAGGCGAGTTCACAGGCGCAGCACTTGGCAGACGAGAGGGCCGCCGAAAACGACCAGTACACAGTAGAGTTGGCGAGTGTTCGTCGAGAAATAGAATTGAAAGACGAGCAACTAATACGGCAGCAAGAAGCCCTCAGGCGTTTGGCCGAGGAACGCACTGATGATACTTACCGATACACAACAGAACTCGAAAAGCTGCGAGTGAAAACAGCGAGGAAGGATGCCGAACTTGCCGGAGCACGCAATGCGCTGGCTGAGATCGAACGGGAGCGGCAGCGTGCCACCGAGTCGGAAAGCCGAGAGCGTCATTTAACTCAGGAGTTGGAGGCGCTTCATAACCGTCATGCAAGTGTATCGTTAGAGCGGGATCAAGCTCTCGGCGAGCTTCAGAGCGTTCGAGATAGGCTTGATGCCGTTTACGGCAGCACGTCTTGGCGTCTGACGTCTCAACTCCGTTCGACAACGCGTCTCGTAAAGCGCGTATCGTTCGGGTTCGGCTATCCCTTTTCGGTTTTTTGGAACGCTGCAACCAAGCTTTCCCTAACTCCAATGCGCGACGTGCGGGCAGCGGGCATCATCAGGCGATCCGGAGCTTTCGATAGGGACTGGTACCTCAAGAACAATCCTGACGTAGCCGAGTGGCGAATTGATCCACTGCGGCACTACGTTGTCTTCGGTGCTCGCGAGGGGCGCGATCCAAATTCACGCTTCAGCAGCAGTAATTATTTGCTCCGCAACCCCGACGTTGCGCTCGCCGGCGTAAACCCTTTTGCTCATTTCTTGGCACACGGCAGAAATGAAGGAAGAGAGGGCGAAGGGCGCGAACTTAGTTCGCCAAAACAGTCGTTCACCCCACCTCGTCAGCGTCTGAGCCCACTGTCTGTCCTCAAGCTAACTCCCGATGCTTTGCGATTCTCTGGTGGTGTCGCGCCCCTTGTAGCCACCAGTTGGCGTGTACTTCGTAGGGAGGGCACGAGAGGTATTGGATACCGTATTAGAATTCTGATGCAACGGAAGGGGAGAGAGGAGCACGTCGAGCAGTGTTTTGACGTGAACCCGCCACATGACCAAGCACTCCTGCAACGTTCGAAAGTGGTTCGCCGCCATGTTGCGAGCGTAGATATTATAATTTGCGTCCATAACGCTTTGGACGACGTCCGTAAATGTCTGGAATCAGTGACAGCGCGAACAATGCCTCCTTACAATTTAATTATTGTGGATGATGGCAGTGACGAGCTAACTGCATCATATCTGAGAGAGTTTATGATTGGACAGCCTGGTCAGCTGCTGAGGCATCAAACCGCATTGGGCTATACACGTGCAGCAAACGCTGGTCTGAGGGCGTCCACCGGCGATTTTACTGTCCTTTTAAATAGCGACACTATCGTTACCTCATTTTGGCTTGACCGCCTGGTTGAATGTGCTCAGTCCGACGACAAAATTGGGATCGTCGGCCCTCTGAGTAATACTGCATCATGGCAGTCAGTGCCTTTGACGATGGAAGACGGTGACTGGGCGTTGAATTCGCTTCCAGAGGGAATGGATGTGAATAGCATGGCCATGCGCGTTGCGGAGTGTTCCCCTCGTGCTTATCCCAAAGTCGGGTTTCTGAACGGTTTTTGTATTCTTCTCCGGCGCTCCCTGATCGAAGACATAGGTTACTTCGATGAGGTGGCATTTGGCGATGGCTATGGAGAGGAAAACGACTACTGTTTGCGCGCTTCTGGAGCCGGATGGCTTCTTGCGGTGGCTGAAGACACGTATGTTTACCATGCGCAATCCAAAAGTTACTCCAATGAACGGCGGCGCAAGCTTGTGGAGCGCTCCGATCAGATGCTGCGTGAAAAACACGACAGCCGCATTTTGTTGTCTCTAGATGCCACTAGAGGAAATCTTGGTCTCGCGGCAATGCGGGCCAGAATATCAGTGGGACCGGAGCGCATCCTGGACCGAGACCAAATTCGCAATCGCCACGAGGGGCGTCGTGTCTTGTTCTTGCTGCCGGTACGCGACTCTGGCGGCGGCGCCAATGTTGTGCTCACAGAGGCGCAATGCATGATGCGCGCGGGCGTCGATGTGACGATTGCGAACTTAAGAATGCACAAAGATGCGTTCGAGCTTAGTTATCCCAGCGTGGAGGTTCCGATAATCTACCTGGAAAGCCCTCAGTCATTGTCAAAAGTAAGGGGAAATTTTGACGCAATAATTGCAACTGTATTTTTTACAGTAGAATGGCTTAGAGGAATGGAGTTAAAAGAACGGCAATGCTTTGGTTATTACGTGCAAGATTTCGAACCTTATTTCTTTGATGAATCGGACCCATTGCACGCGCAAGCATTGAGCAGCTACACCGCGATACCAAACATGAAATTATTCACCAAAACCGCTTGGAACGCCAAGGAATTAAAACGTTGTACCGGCATTGATCCCTCGATTGTCGGACCAAGTTACGATTGCGACCGCTTTTTCCCGAGCGCCCGAGGCGACATCGGTGTCATACGAATCGCCGCTATGATACGTCCGTCAACTCCCCGTCGGGCGCCCGAACTAACCGCTTCTGTGTTAGAGCGCATCTGTCGGAATGAACCGAAGCGTGTAGAAGTCCATGTCTTTGGCTGCTCGCCAGAAGATCCGCTCGTGAGGCGATTCGTTCAGCTTCCGAACGCCGTGATAAGAGGCCACCTAAATCCTGACGAAATGTCGGCACTTCTCGCGTCTGTAGATATCTTTGCGGATTTTTCGGTTTACCAAGCGATGGGCCTCACTGCACTGGAGGCGATGGGTTGCGCCACCGCCGTTGTAGGTCCGGCAAATGGGGGCCTGGGAGAGATCGTCACTGACCACAGGAATGGGCTGATCGTGGATACCACGGATGAAAATGCCTGCTACGATGCGCTTGTGGAGCTTGTCAGCGACAACGAGTTGCTCAGGAAAATACAGTTGGGAGGCCTCGAAATTGCCGCAGGGTACTATTCGGAAGGAGCGGCCGTTCGAATCCTGGACGCTTTGTTTCCTGAAAACGGCCTGAGCCAGTGATTTTTGGAATCTAGGATGTTGTCAAAAAAGCTCAAGGTTCATGTGCTGTTTGAAAGTGGAGATGGCCGGACACCTTTTGGGACCAGCTATATCCGGCTGCTAAGGCCGCTTGGGCATCCTTCAAACGCTCAGAGGATTGAACTGTCGGCCGGCGTGGAGTTGCCCGGTGAAGCAATCGACGTTGTCATTGTGGACCGCTTATGGCGTCAAGATTTGGGCGGCGAGCGCCAAGCGGATGCGCAAAACGCCCTCTTCTCTGAGCTTGAACATAGAGGCATCCCTCTCGTTTACGCTTTAGATGACAATCTTCTTGATCTAAATGATGAACCGGGGCGTGCATCTTGGCCCGGGGCGCTGCAACGGACAATATGCCGCCGCTTTATTCAAAGAGCAGCCGGCGTTATCACCTCAACTCCTAACCTGGCAAAGCGCATCGCTAAGCTGAACGCCAACGTCGCTATTCTGCCCAACCAAATAGACGATACGTTATTCAGACGCCCTGAACGGCATGCAATCCCTTCCAAGCCAGAGAAGCTTCGCTTTGGTTACATGGGCACTTTTACCCATTTGGAAGATCTCTTAAGCGTCATACAACCGGTTCGGAGGTTTATATCGTCAAACTCTGATATTGAATTCGAAGTCGTGGGCGTTGCCGATGTCTCAGACGTTCTTTCAGTGTTCGGAACTCTCCCTGTTCGTCTGTCAAGCGTTCCCCACGAAAGCGTCGAGTACCCGAAGTTTGTCGAATGGATGCAAAAGGAGATAGACTGGGATTTTGCAATCGCACCATTGAGTGGAAGTCGGTTTAATGACGCCAAATCTGACATAAAATTTCTAGACTACAGCGCACTTGGTGTTCCTGCTATATATAGTGATGTGCCAGCGTACAAAGATACGGTGCGCCATGAAGGCAACGGTCTTCTGGTCGGCACAAATTACGACGACTGGACACGTGCCCTCGAGCGAATGGCTCAGGATGCTGAGATGCGCAGTCGCATTGCGCTCGATTGCGCGAATGAAGTGTGGGATTCGCGGGTGCTGGCGACGCACGCAGGAAAATGGGTCGATGCAATAGAACGTTTCTTAGCGGAGAACCGATCGCCGGAAAATCTCAGGTTCAGCGCTTATAACTTGGTCTCGTCTCAAACAGAGAGAACTCCTTCCGACCGTAGAGCGGGCCCGGATAATGGGAGCGCCGTGAATTTGAGGAATACAAAGAAGGAGAGACCTAGCCAACAGTTGAATAGGCAGGAGAAGTTACTGTGGCACATAGACCCTCGCGGTATAGGCCTTGAAATAGGTCCAGGGTACAATCCACTGCTTCCGAAGGCGCAGGGGTACCGTGTTGAGACGCTGGACCATGCGCCTGCCGATGAGCTGCGCCTGAAATACAAAGGCATGGGTGTCGACACAACACTAATAGAGGAAGTTGATTTCGTTTGGCAGGGTGAACCACTCGACCACCTGACAGGCCGACGAGGTTATTATGATTTTGTTCTGGCGTCACACGTCATTGAGCATACGACTGACTTGGTCAGTTTTGTTCAGCAATGCGAGTCTATGTTGAAGCCGGGTGGAGTACTTTCGTTGGCTATACCCGATTGCCGGTATTGTTTCGATATTTTCCGAGGTGTGACGACGACAGGAGATGTCCTTCAAGCTTTTATCGAGAAGCGCAAGCGCCATACTCCAGGAACCATCTTCGACCACGTATCCCTCGCTGCGTTTCTAGACGGCAAGCCGTCATGGCATCGTGGTGCTAATGGAAATTTGGATTTCTTGCATACTTTCCAGCAAGCTGAAGAACTATATGAAAGGGTTCAGAGGGAGCCACAATATTTCGACGTGCATAATTGGCGGTTCACACCATCGTCATTTTCTTTAATCATGAACGATCTTCGATCACTTAATTTGATTGACTGCTCCGAGCAGATTTCATTCGACACAGAGGGGTATGAATTCATCGTTAATTTAGCGAAGGGCGGCGCCCGAGGGCTTGCTGATCGGTTGGTTTTGGCTCGGCGCGCTCGTGCCGAGATCTCCGAATCTCACGTTCCCGCAAAGTAGAGTTGCCGTAGTGACAGTCGGGCACAATATGCCAAATGCAGACATCGTTTTTGCCCTCGTCCGCCGAGAAGTTGCGGGGCGGTATCGCGGCTCAGCATTCGGATTGCTCTGGTCGCTGCTCAATCCGCTGTTCATGTTGGCCGTTTACACGTTCGTCTTTGGCATTGTGATGAAGTCACGCTGGACCATTCCAGGTCAGCAAAGTGTCACGGATTCGACAGGGCAGTATGCGGTGGTTCTTTTCTGCGGACTTATTGTTTTTCAATTCTTTGCAGAGGTGGTTTCGCTTTCACCTGGGTTGATCGTGGCCAACGCCAACTATGTCAAGAAGATCGTCTTCCCTATCCAGATATTGCCGGTGGTTTCGGCTGGCGCCGCACTGTTTCACGCGGCAGTCAGTTTGCTGGTGCTGCTTGTCTTCGCCTATGTCGTCTTTGGCGGCATCCCCGCAACGGTGGTTTTCGCGCCGGTGGTTTTCGCGCCGCTGGTTTTCCTGGTCCTCGGCATAGCCTGGATATTGGCATCGATCGGCGTGTATTTTCGTGACATGAGCCAGATCGTAGCACCTCTGGTGACGGCGACCATGTTCCTCTCGCCAGTCTTTTTCCAGAGAACGTCGCTGCCAGTCTGGCTGCAGCCCTGGCTTTCGCTCAATCCACTCGCGATTCCCGTCGAGAGCTTTCGCGACGTGGTTCTTTTCGGCGTGCAGCCAAATTGGGCGGCGCTAGGCAATTACTCACTGGTGGCGATTGTCGCTGCATTTCTCGGCTATCAATTCTTCCAGAAGACCCGCAGGGGGTTTGCCGATGTCCTCTGAAAAATCGGGTGTCCGAGCTTCCGACATCGCTATTCGCGTGCACGACGTATCCAAACATTATGTCATGTTCGAACGGCCTGAAGATCGCTTCAAGCAGATGTTGGTGCCGCGGCTGGAGCGGCTGATCGGCCGTCCACCGCGTCGCTATTTTCGCGACTTCGCAGCTCTGTCGGGAGTGTCTTTCGAAGTTGGTCGTGGCGAAACTGTCGGCATCATCGGCCGCAACGGCTCCGGCAAGTCGACGCTGCTGCAGATCATCTGCGGCACGCTGCAACCAACCAGCGGCTCGGTCGAGGTCAATGGCCGCATCGCCGCACTGCTGGAACTTGGCGCTGGGTTTAACCCCGAATTCACCGGTCGGGAGAACGTTTTTCTAAACGCCTCGATTCTAGGTGTGCCGCGCAAGGAGATGGAGTGGCGCTTCGACGACATCGCGCGATTTGCTGATATCGGCCCATTCATTGATCAGCCAGTGAAGACCTATTCATCGGGCATGTATGTCAGGCTGGCCTTCGCCGTCGCAACCAATGTTGATCCGGACATCCTTGTTGTGGATGAAGCTTTGTCGGTGGGCGATGAAGCTTTTCAGCGCAAATGCTTTGCTCGCATTGAAGACATTAAGGATAGGGGCGGCACCATTCTGTTCGTGAGCCACGGGGCTCAGACGATCGTCCAATTGTGCACACGAGCGATGCTGATTGATGACGGGGAGAAGATATTAGAGGGGCGGCCAAAAGCGGTGGTGGCGCAATATCAGCGGTTGGTCAGCGCCAGCACGGAGGTGGCGAAAGAAATTCGCAACGGGATTAAGGCGCTCCGTGCCGTTTCGCCAGCCACCAAGGCAGCAGTTACCACCCCTGATCCCAAAGGGGCCGCCGCTCTAGAGTGGCCTGCCGGAGAAGCCTCCGATGCAATCGTCGCTTTACCGATCGAGGCCGAACCGAACGACGCCGTCAGCCAGTATGCAGATTATTATGATCCCAACCTGAAGTCGAAGTCCGCAGTTTATCTCGAAGAACGGGGTGCCCGCATTCGAGACCTTCGCGTTCTGACTCTCAGTGGTGAGGGGGTGAATGTGCTGCAAATGGGAAAGCGGTATGTCTTAGAATATTCAGTGGATTTTTCTTCCGAAGCAAGCGAGGTCGGCTTTGAGTTCCTGTTTAAAAATGTGACAGGCTTAGTGTTGGCTGGCTCGGACACGCACAGGGTAAAAGCAGAAAGGACCAGATTCGTCAGATCTGGGTCGGAAATGACAATAAGTTTTACCTTTAACTGCGTCATGTTGCCGGGAGTATATCTCGCAAGTGCCGGTGTGCGAGGTTTGATCAACGACGAGTTGCGTATGCTTCACAAAGTTATCGAAGGCATTCTCATCCGCGTAGCCAGCGAGCCAGACCTTGCTGCAATCGGCTACGCCAACTTGGACGCGACGCCGCAGGTGGCGTTGTCTTCAGCAGGACTTCCAGAGCATTGAGTGTCTCGACAGCCCTGGATTTGGTGTATTCGATAATATCCAGCAGCAGCTCGCGTTTGTCCCCCTCAACGAGGTCCAAGGCAGCGCGCGTGACCTCATCCTCCTTTGCGTGCTCAATCCGATAGACAAATGGCCATCCAGAGGTGGAGAGGAGGTTTGTCAGCTTCCCACCTCCGCGAATTTGATCGATCGCGATGAAGGGAACCTCATTGCGCATCGCCAGAACTGCGCCATGAAAACGCGATGTGAGCACGAGATCACAAGACGAATATAGAGCCTCAATTTCGACAGGCGCGCGCCCAGAACGGGTCAAGTGGTGTTCTATCTCAAGCGTTCTCACTTGATATTTTGTTCTCAAGCTGTCGAGCACCCGCGCCGTAAGAGCGCTAGTGCGATCGTGAAGTGAACTTTGGGGTCCATACTCACCTTGCTCACCGCGGAGCACCAATCCGACAACAAGCGGCTCATTTAGTTCGCGCACTCGCTTTGGAGTGACCCGCGAAGGCGCGAGAATGGCGACGTCCTCAAATCGCCGACCGCCTCCTTCTCTAGCCAACACGACGTCAAACGGCTGGACGTAGTTGATGTGCTCTCGGGCAAAGAGGCTTATGCTGACCCCAATTTTGCTGATCGACGGAAATCGGCGAATTATCGTCTCCACAATCGGATGATCTCTGATAATCGGACCGCAGACGAAAACTAATGCGGCGTAATCACTCCCTTCGAATTCGTCCGGCGCCACCCTTTCTCCGGAAATTTCAAACGCAGTACTCGCCGTTACATGCCTAAAATTCGACCCTAACGCTTTCATACGGGCAGCAACACTCTGCACTGCCAATAGGTCTCCAATAGTTCCATTGTCCTTTAGCGATCCATACCAGCACAATAGGATAGGCGGCACCTTGGCCGCCGTGTCAGCGACTGGGGCATATCGGCCGCGGATGTCTCGGTTGGTTGGATGCCGACCGAAGTTGCAAAGAAATTGGTAGATGCTTCCATCGCGCACCGCACTGTGGTCAACTTTGTGCGTAAGCTTTAAGATCGGAATCTTGGCGAGAGATATAATCTCTCGGTCCTTTTTTGAAATCACGCCAAGCAATCGCGTCTCATAAGGAGTGAATATATGGGGGCCGTCCGCCGACATCTTCGGCACTCGGTCCCACAACGCGCTAAAGTTTCTGTTATTTTGGTAGGCTTGGCCAAACAGGTGATGGAACCAGAAATAATCTGGATCATCTTCTCGGCGCTGCCAGTGTTCATGGACCAACCGGCGCCACTCGTAAACCAGGTAGGAGGACTGGCTGGCAGCCAAAAACCATGAAGATAGCATTCGCGAAGGGGCGGGGCGCTCGAAGGCAAAGAAACCTTCTGACATAACGCTATCAAGCCACTCATCGAGAGGCCGCAGGCAATAGCAAGTAGCGTCGACCCAAACTCCTCCATATCTGCACAGAAGTTCGATACGCACTATATCACTATACGTCGCATCTGAAAGCGATCTGGAAAGGATCGAACTTGGATCGCTAACGTCGGGCAAGAAGTCTGCCAGAGTCCCTTTGGTCAGGATTTGGACCGTCCAGCCGGGGTTCATTCTCTGCCAAGAGTTCAGGCATGCTTTTACGATCTCTGGCGCTTTTTCGATGCCTTGCAGCCACAGTATCCAGATCGTTTTAGGTGGCATCGTGCATCCCGTTTGCGACATTCCGCTTCGGCCTGCCTTAGCAGCGTGCATCCCAGTCCTCAACCCCCACCACGCGCAGTGCAGGTTGCCCATTCCCCGCGATCCAATGGCCAATACACAGACAAATGACTTGCGCGGGAATGCCACTCCAAAAAATTCCGGCAATGCCTTGCAACCCGCAGTATGCGATACAGCAGGCGGGGGCCGAAGATGCTACTTGGAAGTGTGACGGTCACGAATGATTTTCGTGCTCAAGTCAGCGACTCCACTCGACCGGCGCGAAGTGTCAGTTTCTTCGTGCAAACGCGCTGGATCAGCGCGTCATCGTGGCTGGCCAGCACGATGATGCCGGCTTTTTCCGCCAATTCGTCCATCCGTCGTTTGGCTTTTTCCTGGAATGACGCGTCGCCGGCGCCGATCCATTCGTCCATCAGCAGAATCTCAGGATCAAGCGTGGTCGCTGCCGCAAATGCCAGACGTGCCGCCATGCCTTGACTGTACGCCTTGAACGGCAGGTCGATAAAATCACCGAGTTCGCTGAAATCGATTATTTCTTCCATCTTCTCTTCGATCTCGGCCTTCGTCCAGCCGCTGATCAATCCCCTCAGCACGATGTTCCTGCGGCCAGTGGCCTCGGGTCGGAAACCTATACTGATGTTGAACAGCGCATCGACCTTGCCGGCGATGGACATCGTGCCGCCCGTTGGCTGGTAGATTCCGTATAGAACCTTGAGCAGGGTGGTCTTACCGGCGCCATTGGGGCCGACAAGCCCTAACCGGTCGCCCGCCTTGAGCTCGAAGCTGACACCGTCGAGCGCCTGCACGACCTGTTTGGTGCCCGCCTTTGCTATGTTGCCGCCAAGAGCGCTGCGACGCCGGCCAGGCGCCGAAAGCGTCAGCTTTTCAAACAGCCGATAGACGAGGCTGACATTGTTCAGTTTGATGGAGGTCATGAGGCTCAGATCAGGAAAACGACGTGCTTGCGGTAACGGCCCAGCAGCAGCAACGCAACGGCCCAGGCGCCGATACAGATGTAACCTGTCACCGCCAGGGCATGCGTCGGAAAGATGCCCGCCGTGATCGGTTCACGCACGCCCTCAAGGAAATAGGTGAACGGATTCCAATGATAGGCATACTTTTGGATGCCTTCTTGCCCGCTATAGACCCAAAAGACCGGCGTCAAAAACATGCCAACCCGCATCATGTTGCCGACGATGAACTCACTGTCGGGAAAAAAAGCGCCCAAGAACGCGAAGACCATGACAAATGCAGGAGTTGCCAGGACGATAAGCAGCAGACCCGGCAACGACAGCAGCCAGTTCGCGTCGATGCCGTAACCGCTCAACAACAGAATAAGAACGCACCCCGCCAGAGAATAACCAGCCCGGATGACGCTTTGCATCGCCAATCGCATCACGTACACGAACAATGGCAGTGTCGTGCCTTGAATGAAGCTCGCCTCGCGCTGGAAGAGCGATACGCTCACGATGATTGTTTCGCTGAGATAGAACCATACCAGCATGCCAATGGCTACGTAGGCTACATAACTTGGGTTGCTCGCGTCCTTGGTGACGAAAACAAAGACAAACGTGCCGACAAAAGCGAAATAGTTGACCAGCATCCAAAGCGGGCCGAGTGTCGTGCGTCTGTGCTGGTCGCCAATGTCTTCATGGGCAAGCGCCACCCAGACCCGGTGTAATTTCATGGCCTTTGAGATGTCGTCAAAGGCGCCGTTTAGTGCAGCAATCATAGCTGGGAGTGTCGCAATCTGTTGTTTCGGCGCATTGTCCTTCGCTGGCCATAGCGAACCACCAAGCCCCTGTCTAATAGCCGTTTCGATGGACATATGGCAACGCATTGCGTCCTAGCCGGGTCTGGAGCAGAGTCAACTGCGGCAAAACTGGACACACATGCTGATGACGTGCCGCGATTTATGAGCAATCCTAATGCCGACTTCGAAGCAATTTTCCGCGAATCGGGCTTCATGTTTCCCCTGACCACTCGTTCCTCCGCCAAAAAAACCTCTGGCTATGCCTCGCGGCCCGCAGTATGCGATACAGCAGGCGGGGGCCGGAGATACTGCTTGGAAGTGTGATGGTCGCGAACGATTCTCGTGCTCAGACACTTTGCTGACGGTCATGACGACAGCCTGGAGTTTAGTACTGGCGAATGAATACTTCCCTGGAAGCTGTGTTCGGGCTCAGGCCACAGATTCGGCGCGTCTTCATCATGGTCCAGGACGTGGCCATGGTCCTGGTCGCGGTCGCGCTCAGCCTCGTCCTGTCGCGGTCGGATCTTTCGTTCGGCGCGCTCTCCACGGAGGGTCTATTCACCTGGGCCGGCATCGTGCTCATCAGCCATCTGCTGTTCAGATATTGCGGCCTCTACACCACGGTCTGGCGCTTCGCCTCGACGCCTGATTTCTTCAACATCCTGAAGAGCTGCGCGATCCTGACCTTCGTGCTCTACGCCGTTTCGTTGGTCGTACGTTTCTTCCAGCCGGTCGCGGGCCTCAACGAGCGCCAGTTCATCGTCTTCCTGCTCGTCTCCTTCACCATCATCTCGGCGCCCCGGCTGTTCTACCGCTTCCTGCGTGACGGCGCGAGCTGGGGTATTTTGAACCGCAAGGCCGAGACGGCGCGAACCAAGCAGGCCCTGTTCGTCGGGCGGCTCGGCGAGGCCGACCTGATCATTCGTTTCACGCGTACGGCGCAGCCCGCCGAGCATTCCATCGTCGGCATCATGGCGACCGAGCGTGGCGCGCCGCTGGGCACGCGCATTCAAGGGGTTCCCGTGGTGGCGACCCGGCCGCGCCTGATCGATGTCCTGGAGGACTATGCGACCGGCAGCAAGAGCCTCGATCTGCTGATTTTCGGCAGCGGCGCCGAACACGAGATCGAGGAATATTCCGAGCTGGTCCGCGTCGCGCGTCACGGCGACATCGGAGTCGTGCAGTTCGCGGGGCTTTCGCAGGTGGGCCAGGAGGGAAAGCTCGTTCTCGATGCCGTCGAGATGGAGACGATCCTGCGCCGCCCGACTGTGCCGTCCGACATCGAGCGCATCGGCGCCTTCATCGGCGGCAAGCGCGTACTGGTCACGGGAGGCGCCGGCTCCATCGGGCGAACGCTGGTCAAGCGGTCGCTGGAGCTTGGAGCCGAGGCCGTGCTGGTCGCCGACAATTCCGAATTCGGCATTTTCCAGCTGAGCCAGTATGTCGATGAGAAGGACCATGACCGCCTCAAGGTCCGCATCGTCGATGTCGCGGACAGGCGCCAGATGACGCGCGTCGTCACGGAGTTCAGACCCGACATCCTCTTCCATGCCGCGGCGCTGAAGCATGTTCCGCTGCTGGAGGAGAACTGGGAATCGGCCATCCAGACCAACGTTTTCGGCACGCTCGTCTGCGCCGAGGTCGCCGCCAAATGCGGCGTGGCGCAATTCGTCATGGTCTCGAGCGACAAGGCCGTCGATCCGACGTCCGTGCTCGGCATGACCAAGCGGGCCGCCGAACAGATCGTCAGCGCCCTGCATGAAACGCCGGCCGGCGAACCGGGCGGCCGCCGCGCCGCCACCAAGTTCATCGCGGTGCGCTTCGGCAACGTCTTCGGCAGCAATGGCTCGGTGGCGACCATATTCCAGGCGCAGATCGAGGCCGGTGGGCCGGTCACCATAACCGACCGCCGCATGACGCGCTATTTCATGACTGTCGCCGAGGCCGTCGATCTCGTCATCATGTCGGCGGCCGATGCCGCGTCGCGGCCGGCCGACCAGGACTACGCCGTCTACATGCTCGACATGGGCAAGCCCGTGCCGATCGTCGAAGTGGCCGAAACGATGATCCGGATGGCGGGAAAAAGCCCCTATACGGACATTCCAATCCGCTTCACGGGCATCCGGCCGGGCGAAAAGCTCCACGAGACCCTTCACGGCGAAGACGAGGAATTGGTCGAGCTCAGCATTGCCAAGATTTTTGGCCTGAGCACCGACGTCGCGCAGTGGTCGGATGTCCAGGCAGCACTTGCGGCGTTGCAGCAATCCATGAAGAGCCAGGACAAGGCCGCCTCGCTCAGCATCCTGGCCGATCTCGACCGCGCGACGAAGACAAGGACGAGCGCGCGGCAGGACACGGTCCCGAAGACGGCCGGGCAGGCGAGCTAAAGCAATTCCAGGAAAAGTGCGTAGCGGTTTTCCGTCCGGAATTGCGCAAAGGCAAGAGATGAGCAATTCCGGGAAAAGTGCGTAGCGGTTTTCCTCGCGCAGCAAGGCGTTTGACATCAGTGGGTAAGACAGATCTGCGCATTGCCGTCCTGATGGCCACGAAGGACGGCGCCGCCTTCATCGACGAGCAAATGCAGTCGCTGCTCGACCAGTCCCATCCTCTGGTCGACCTCTGGATATCCGACGACGGCTCCGTCGATGGCACGGTTGCCATCGTCGAAGCCTGGAAGCCCCGCTGGGCAAAAGGTCGGATAAATTTGGTGGAAGGGCCGCGGCAAGGCTTTGCCGCCAATTTCCGGTCGATGATCCTTGACCCGCGCATTGACGCGGATTGTTACGCCTTCAGCGATCAGGACGATGTCTGGGAGCCCGACAGGCTTGAAAGCGCCCTTGCCTGGATGCGGACATTTGACGTGGCGCAACCGCTGATGTTCTGCTCGCGCACCGCGACCATGACCGAAACCGGAGGCCTGGTCGGCCATTCGCCGCTGTTTAGCCGCCCGCCGGCCTTCCGCAACGCGCTGGTGCAAAGCATTGCCGGCGGCAACACCATCCTGCTCAACCGCGCCGCCCGCGATCTGTTGGCCAAGGCCTCCGCTCGCACCGGTTTCGTCAGCCATGATTGGTGGGCCTATCTGATCGTCACCGGTGCCGGCGGCGTCGTCCGCTACGATCCGCGACCATTGGTGCGCTACCGCCAGCATGCGGCAAACCTGGTCGGCGCCAATGCATCGTGGCAGGCGCGGATCTCGCGGCTCGGCCGCCTCTTCAAGGGCCAGTTCGCGGACTGGACCGATCTCAATCTCGCCGGCCTTGCCGTCAATCGCGACCTCCTTACGACGGATGCGCTGACATGCCTCGATTTGTTCGCGAACGGTCGGCAAGGTAGCCTTTTCCAACGCCTGGGCGCCCTGCACAAAAGCGGCGTCTATCGACAGACTTTTGCCGGGACCCTTGGACTCTATCTCGCCTTTATCCTGGGTCGTATCTGAATATTGCGGACTGTGTGGCGGCGCTTGGTCAGGAACGCGACCTCATGCTACGCCGACCGGATTGATGGGTTTCGCTCGAGGTTGCCGGGTGAAGCCCTGGCAGGGAGCCCATCGGCCACTCATGACGACAGCCAAGAAAATCTTCGATATCGCCGGTGCGGCTGTGCTGCTGGTGGCATCCTCTCCGATTCTGTTTCTTGCCATTCTTGCCGTCCGTGCATCGTCGCCTGGTCCGGTGATTTTTTCCCAAACGCGGGTTGGCCGCGAAGGTGCGCTTTTTCGCTGCCACAAGTTGAGGACGATGTACCAGGGAACGCCATCCTTGCCCTCGCATGAAACCCCGGTGAGCGCCGTGACATCGGTTGGAAAGGGCTTGCGGAAATTCAAGCTCGACGAGTTGCCGCAACTCTGGAATGTCCTGCGCGGCGAAATGAGCCTGGTCGGGCCGCGTCCCTGCCTGCCGACCCAAACAGAACTGATCGAATACCGCAGGCGGCTCGGGGTTTTGCAGGCTCTCCCCGGAATGACAGGCTTGGCCCAGATCAGGGGCATCGACATGTCGAACCCGCAACTTCTGGCCGAAATCGATGCCAGCTATCTCAGGACCGCGTCGTTCTGGCTCGACCTTCGAATCTTGTTCGGAACGCTCTATCGCGGCTGAGCGCGCCGTGCTCCAGAAGCAAAAAACCAGTCCTTGGACCAGTGGTCAAACGGGAAGTCGGGACTTTCGGAGCCGCGCTATCTCGATCAGCCTTTCCAGTGTGCTGGATTCCGGCGCCCAGCCTTGCGAGGCAAGCAGGGAAGGGTCGCATATCTGTGTCGCCGTCAGGCTGTCCCAGAACAGCCGCTTGCCAAGCAGTATGGCGGCCGCCCGCATCGGTCCGGCCGGCATTGGCACCAGGCGGGTCGGCCTCCCGAAACCGCGGCGAAAGGCACCGATGATGGCAGCGACGGAAACCGGCGGCACGTCGCTGGCGGTATAGACCGGATGAAGCGGCTGCGAATGGCAAAGCAGATGCCACACCGCCCGTGCCGCCGATTGCGATGACAGCAGCGAGCGGTTTGCCGTCAACGCGCCTGTCGGGATCGGCAGAGCCGTATCGGCGAGCCGCATCAGCGTCGCCAGGTTTCCTTTCATGCCGATCCCGTAGACCGGAGGCAGCCGCAATATGGCGGCGTCGGCACGGCCATGCGAGGCGTAGGCCTCCAGCACCGCGATTTCTGCTTCGCGCTTCGAGCGTCCGTAGGCGTCTTGCGGTTCGGGGACCGTGTTTTCGCCGATCGTTGCGCTGGCACGCGCGCCGATCACGGCCCGGATCGAGGAAAGATGGATGAACCGTCCACTTGCCTGCGTGGCGGCGGCATGTGCTAGACGTGCGCTCAATTGCGCATTGGCTGCCCGAAAATCGGCTTCGGTGGCATTGCCCTGGTCATTGTTCAGACCCGCGCAATGGACGATATCCTTCACATCCCTGGTCAGCGTCAGGAAAGCCGCGGCCGGCGCATCGAAACCCGGCATCGGCATGGCGTCGGATCCCGCATCAAGTCTCTCCGGCCGGCGGGAGGCGAGGCGAAGCTCGACACCGGCCTCACGAAGTCGGTGGACCACCTGGCGGCCGATGAAGCCCGTCGCGCCCGTAACCAGGACTTTCATTGTCTTGCCCGGACCGGCTATCGAGCGGCTGGCCGGGGTGCCAGGCCCTCTACTGATGGAACGGCTTGGCTGTTTGTTGGTGAAACCGTCCGTGCTTCCACCAACGCGGCCTGGCGCCCACATGCAAGATATGTTCCCGACACCAGGAAGACCATAAAGACCGAGTCCAGAATGTCATGGCCGATCAGGATGCCTGTCATTCCGGCGGTCAGATAGGTGATCACGACGACAATAACCATGGTGGCGCCGAACCGCTCGATCGGATCGGCGCTGTCGCGAAGGACCCGGGCGGCATTTCTGGCGGCAACCACAAAGATCGCCGCCAGCGTCACCGCACCCAGGATTCCCGCTTGCACCAAGGCGGTCAGGAAGCCGTTATGGAAATGACTGAAACCTTCGTCCATCCCGAACTGGTCCTGAAAGCCCTGCTTGATCAAGACGTGAGTGGCCCCCACCCCATGTCCGAAAAATGGCATCTCCCGAAATGCCTTCAGGCCGATATCCCAAAGCGCGACGCGCGATCCCAGAGCAGTCGTGTGGTCACCATGGGCCGCCAGCGCATCCCAGTCGGAGTGCAGAAATGCAACACGCCCCGCTATCGTCTGGAACCCGAAAAACGCGATTGTGACTGCGATCGCGGCCAGCAGCAAAAGCACGCGAACGGCATTTCTCCCTCTCAGCCTCTGCTGGTTGATCAGCAGAACGGCGATACCGGCAATCAGCAGCGCCAGCCAGACGATGCGCGTACCGGAGTAGATAATGGCGACCGTTCCGCCGAGTGCAGCGCAGATGAGGGCGATCCTGTACCTCTCTATACCGGACAGGACAGCAGCCACGCAGGTCACCACTGCAAGGCAGAGGACCTCGGCGAAAACGATCGCATTCCCGGCCCCGCCCTCGGCGCGTATGCCAAGCCGATACTGCTGATAGACCGCCAGCAGCAGCGCCCCAAAACAGGCAGCCATGCTGGCCAGCACAATGATGCGGACGAGCGTTGCCTTCTGCGTAATGCTCCAGGTCGAATAGGAGATGGGAAAAAACAGAAAGGTGATCAGCGGGATAAGATGCCGCGCGTCCTTGACGATCGCGTGGTTGACGAGGGACGCCAGGACATTGCTTGCACAATAGGCATAGATCGCGATCGTCAGCGGCATCATCGCGCGGTCGACATTGAAGCGTCTTCTCTTCAAGGCGATCAACAGGACGGACCACAAGCCGCCGCCATTGAACACGAAGCTAACAACCGATCCCAGGACCGGGGGAGAAAAGAAGCAGAGAATAGAGAAGTAGATATTGATCCGCGAAGGCGTGAATTGCTGCCTAATGGATGAAAGCCGGTTCAATTTTCGGACCTGCTATTCCAGAGAGATTTTATGCGGCACATCTTCGAAAGTGCTCGCCTCGAAACTGCCCGTGCTTCATCACGCACTTGCCCACTCTCGAAAAGCGTATAGCGGCTGGGTCGCTGTTTCGATAGTGCGTCCGGATCGATTGCCGCGAAATCCCGCATTCGGGGCCGGTTGACCCCTGCGGCGCCGCCGCGGCGCTCTCACAGGCAATATTTTTCCTGCCTTTCCCAGCTGAAGGCTCTTCAAGCAGAAATTTCCGGATTTTGCCACAAGCATGGAAAATTCATTCCCGAACCGACTGCAGCCGGGCTCGTCCTGCATTGTTCTGGGCCGCGACGATCTGCTAGAACGCCCGAACGAAACACTTTGTCCAGAAGCGAAGCTTGAAGCGGGCGCAAAAAGGCTCGATGATTTGACGCAGTAACTTCTGTTGCAAGGCACGAGAGAACGCTCACGGTCCATGATATCAGCGCTTACGCATCTGCAGCGGCTTGAAGCCGAGTCCATCCACATATTCCGCGAGGTCGCGGCCGCTTTCACCAAGCCGGTTATGCTCTATTCCGTCGGCAAGGATTCGTCGGTGCTGATGCATCTGGCGATGAAGGCGTTCTATCCGGCCAAGCCGCCATTCCCCTTTCTTCACGTCGACACCACCTGGAAATTTCGCGAGATGATCGCATTTCGCGATCAGATGGCGCAGAAGCTGGGGTTCGACCTTCTGGTTCATGTCAACGAAGACGGCGTGCGCGACAACATCAATCCGTTCGATCACGGTTCGAACACCCACACCCATGTGATGAAGACCGTGGCGTTGCGCCAGGCGCTCGACAAATACGGCTTCGATGCGGCCTTTGGAGGCGCCCGCCGCGACGAGGAAAAGTCGCGCGCCAAGGAGCGCATCTTCTCTTTCCGCAATGCCCAGCATGTGTGGGATCCGAAGAACCAGCGGCCCGAGATGTGGAAGATCTTCAACACTCGCATCGCGCAGGGTGAATCGATCCGCGTCTTCCCCTTGTCGAACTGGACCGAGCTCGACATCTGGCAATACATTCTGCAGGAAAACATCCCGATCGTGCCGCTCTATTTCGCCAAGCAGCGGCCGGTCGTCGAACGCGATGGCATGTTGATCCTCAAGGACGATGATCGCATGAAGCTGCTGCCCGGCGAGGTCGTGGAGAACCGATTGGTGCGATTCCGCACGCTTGGTTGCTATCCGCTGACCGGCGCCATCGAATCCGACGCCGACACGCTCGAAGCCATCGTCGGCGAGATGCTGACGGCACGCACATCCGAACGGCAGGGTCGCCTGATCGACCGCGATGAAGCCGGTTCGATGGAAAAGAAGAAGCGCGAGGGGTATTTCTGACCATGCGCCACATCATGGCGAAGAGCCTCGCTCCCACGGACGGCGTCCGCGACTATCTGGCCGCGCAGGAGAAGAAGTCGCTGCTGCGCTTTCTGACCTGCGGTTCGGTGGATGACGGCAAGTCGACGTTGATCGGACGCCTGCTGTCCGACACCAAGCAGATTTTCGA
>NZ_VFVQ01000032.1:0-45975 GCF_006442195.1 Mesorhizobium sp. B2-3-13 | reverse complement strand
CCGACAGCTTCACCGCCGTCTCCTCCGACGGCACCGCCAGCCAGCTGGTCACCGTCACCATTCACGGCACCAACGACAATCCGACAATGACGGCGACCGCAACGGGGTCGGTGACGGAAGACAGTCCGGCGGGTGCGACCGAGACCACCTCGGGCACGATCAGCTTCGCTGACGTGGACCTGACCGACACCCACACTGTGAGCGCGAGCTTCTTGTCATCAACCAATGCCGGCGGGGGTCAACTCGGCTCACTCAGCGCTGCAAAGACTCTGGATACGTCCGGCGGCACTGGAGGCACCGGGACCTGGAACTACAGCGTCAACAACGCGGCGGTTCAGTTCCTGGCGGCGGGTCAGACCATTCAGGAGACCTATAAGGTCACGGTTGCGGACAATCATGGCGGTTCGACCACTCAAAACGTTGTGGTCACGATCCATGGCACCAATGACGCACCCGTAATTGATCTCAACGGCGCCGCGGCCGGAGCATCGGCGTCGCTGAGCTACACGGCTGGATCCGCGGCGACCGCCATCGCTCCTGCGGGAACAGTAACGGATATCGACTCCGCCAACTTCGGTGGCGGATCGCTGACCGTCGCCTTCACGACAAACGGCACAGCGGCGGACCAGCTGACGATCCAGAACCAGGGTACCGGGGTCGGGCAGATCGGTGTCACCGGCACCAACGTCACCTATGGCGGCACGACCATCGGTACATTCACCGGCGGAACAGGCGGGACAAGCCTCGTCGTCACCTTCAATGCAAACGCCACGCAGGCCGCGACACAGGCCCTCGCCGATCATATCCTCTATGCCAACGCGACCAGCGCCACCATCGCTAAGACGGTGACCTACACGTTGGTGGATGGAGACGGCACGGCCAATGGAGGCGCGGATACCAGCAGCGCCACCGCGACGATCAACGTGACGGGTGGCGATACCACGCCGCCCAATATTACTTTAATCAGCGGTGTTCAGGGGAACAACAACGCGCCGAGCACGCTCGTTGTCACGTTTAGCGAAGTGGGGATGAACCACTCATTCTTCGATTCAACAAAGCTGGCGCTGTCGAACAGCGTACTCCTGGTCTCGACCACGGGCACATGGGGCACAACGACCGATGGCGGCGGCAACACAGTTGATACGTATACTCTCCTAGTGACCAAGCCCAATAACGGCACAACCTACACGGCAACTTTTGCCGCAGGGGCCTTCAAAGACGGCGCGGGCAATCTCAGCACCGGCGCCAGCCAAGGCACCCTTAAACCCGCCGGCACCTCCGGCGAGCCCATCAAACTTGCTCTCGCCGACCCCTCGCATGAAGGTGCCCTCATCACCGTCACGGTGAAGGATGTGCCTTCGGGCTGGACCATCGACGGTGCGACCCATAATGCCGACGGAAGCTGGACGACGCAGACCAACGACCTGCACGGGCTGACCGTCACCACGCCGGTGAACTTTACCGGCGCCGCCGTTCTCGATGTCCAGATGACCTGGATCAATGCCGACGGCACCTTGGGCACCGCGTCGATAGCCGACAATGTCGAGGCCTATGCACCGGGTTCGCCGATCTTTGCCTGGTCCGGCGACGACGTGCTGACCGGCTCGCACGGCAATGATCTCTTCGTCTTCTCGCAACCGATTGGCGCCGACACGGTGCACAATTTCGATGCGGCCGCCGACCAGATCGATCTCATCGGCTATAACGGACTGGCGGACTTCGCCGACCTCCAGACGCATATCGCCGACGATGCCAACGGCAATGCGGTGATCGCACTCGGCGACGGACAGTCGATCACGCTGGACGGCGTGCATTCGGGCGCACTCACAGCGAGTAATTTCGTGTTCGACCAGACGCCTGTGGTCAACAATTCAGGCACCATGACGATCGGCGACGGCGCGTTGCTGCCGCTCAGCGGCATTATCAACAACAGCGGCCTCATCTCGCTCGACTCGACCGGCAGCGATACGCTGCTGCAGGTCGTTCAGCACGGCGTGACATTGCAGGGGGGCGGGCAGATCCTGCTGTCCGACAGCGCCGCCAACATGATTTCCGGCACAGGGCCGGACGTCACTCTGGTCAACGTCGATAACACGATCTCGGGCGCCGGCCAGCTGGGCGGCGGCATGCTCAGCATCGACAACCAGGGCACCATTATCGCCACCGGCTCGCACGCGCTGGTCATCGATACCGGTGGCAGCGTCGTCACCAACTCCGGAACGCTCGAGGCAACGGGTTCAGGCGGCTTGACGGTCTCCGGCGGCCTGGCGAATTCAGGCATGCTCTGGGCCAATGGCGGCGACATCGTGATCCACGGCCAGGTTACCGGCGACGGCGACGCCACCATCGGCAATTTGTCGAAGCTGGAATTCGGTGGCGCCTCGTCGACGGACGTCACCTTCGGACACGACGCTGCCGGCATGCTGCAACTCGACGATTCTTTCGACTACAGCGGACGGATCGGGGGCATCACCAATGATGACAGGCTGGACCTCGGCGATATCCTGTTCGGTGCGGGAACGACGGCCGTCTATCAGGCAAACCAGGATGGCAGCGGCGGAACGCTGACCGTTTCGGACGGCACCCACGGCGCCGCGCTGCATCTGGTCGGCAATTATGATGCGAACGCCTTCAAGCTTGCCGATGACGGCCAGGGTCATACCGTCGTTTCGTACAATCCGGCGGAATTCACGCTGACCGGCATCGGCAATGGAGCGATTTCAAGCGACTTCGTGGTGTGAGCGAAAAGGGCCGCCGGCTACGGCGGCTCCCTGACCTGACGAGTATCGAGTGGGGTTCTGGAAGTGGATAGCAAGTCTCGAATTGTGAAGGATGCGCTTCGGGCATGCCGCCGCTATTTCCTGGTTGCGGCGGCATTCAGCCTCGCGATCAACCTGCTCTACCTCGCTTCCCCCCTCTACATGCTGCAGATCTACGACCGGGTTGTCACCAGCGGCAGCGAAACCACGCTGGTGATGCTGACCCTGGTGTTGCTGGCGGCCTTCCTTTCGCTGGCGGGGCTCGACCTGGTCCGCGCCTGGATCCTGACACGTGCCAGCGCCCGGCTCGACCGGCTGCTTTCGGCAAAGATCCTGGCCGCGTCAGTCGAAACCCCATCGCCCGGCTCCTCGCCGAGCCAGCCGATCCGCGACTTCGATACGTTCAGACAGGTCATCACCGGCAGCGGCATCCACGCTTTGTTCGATCTGCCATGGTCGCCCATCTACATCGGCATCATCTTCCTGCTGCATCCGTGGCTCGGCTTCTTCGCGCTGGGCTGCTCGTTGCTTCTGATCGGCATGGCCGTTCTCAACGAGTATCTCGTGCGCTCGCCGCTGAAGCAGGCCAACGAGCTAGCGACAAACAACTATAACTTCACCGAGATGAGCCTCAGGAACTCCGAAGTCGTTCGCGCCATGGGGATGATCGACGGTCTCATCCGCCGCTGGGGGCGCGACCGCAACCTCGCGCTGCGGCGCCAGGCGGAGGCAAGCGACCGTGCCGCCTTGATGTCGGGCCTCATCCGGTTCCTGCGGCTCACCATGCAATCGCTGATCCTCGGCCTCGGCGCCTATCTGGTCATCGAACGGCAGATTACCGGCGGCACCATGTTCGCGGCGAGCCTCCTGCTGGGCAGGGGGTTGCAGCCTGTCGAGCAGATCGTCGGCCTCTGGCGCAGCCTGATCCTGGCGCGGGCAGCGTTGGCAAGGGTCGAGAGGCTGGTCGACGGGGGTGCGCGCAACGAAAGAGCGTTCAACCTGCCGAAGCCCAGCGGCATGATTTCCGTCGAGCAGGTAAGCTTTGCAATTCAAAGCCAGCAGAAAGTGCTTCTGCGCGACGTGTCGTTTCGGTTGGAAGCAGGCGAGGCGCTCGGAATCGTTGGCCCCTCCGGCGCCGGCAAGTCGACCCTGGCGCGCCACCTTGCCGGCGTCATGCAACCCAGTCGCGGCACAGTCAGGCTGGATGGCGCCGACCTGTCGCAATGGGGGCACGACGCATTAGGTGATCACATCGGCTACCTGCCGCAAGATATCGAACTCTTCTCCGATACCGTCGCCGCCAACATTGGGCGCTTCAAGACCAATGTTGACCAGGAGGTGATCGAGGCCGCGCGGCTCGCCGGCGTACACGAGATGATTATCCGACTGCCGCAGGGCTACGAGACGCAGATCGGGGAGGGCGGCGCCGTGCTGTCGGGAGGATATCGGCAACGGATTGCTCTTGCCCGGGCGGTGTTTGGAACGCCGAAACTGATCATTCTCGACGAGCCGAGCTCCAATCTAGACGCCGATGGTGACCGCGCGCTGAGCGACTGCGCGATTGAGCTGAAACGCCGCGGCAGCACGGTGATCATCGTCTCGCACCGGCCCTCGACCTTGGCGAATGTCGACAAGATCCTGCTGTTGCGCGATGGCGCCGTCGAGGCGTTCGGCATGAGAAACGAGATCGTGGCGCTGCTCAACCAGCGCGCGGCTCCAATGGCAGTGGCGACCCAATGAGCTGTGGTGGTCGGAGAGATCGATGAGCGACAGTGCCCTCACTTACCATAGCCTGCCCGGCGAGGCCGGCATCCTGGCTCCGGATTCCATCCGGGTGCCGGCCTATATCGGCCTGCTGATCATAATGGCCTTTTTCGGCATTTTCGGCGGCTGGGCGGCCTTTGCCCCTCTGAACGGTGCCGTGCTCGCCGATGCCATTGTCAAGGTGGAAGGCAATCGCAAGAGCGTCCAGCACTTCGACGGCGGTACGGTGAAGGAGATCCGCGTTAAGGATGGCGACGTCGTCAGGAAGGGCGACATAATGCTGAAGCTGGACGACACCAGGATCCGGTCCGAGTTCAATCTCTATGCCCAGCAATATGCACTGTTGCGCGCCACCGATGCCAGGATCCGCGCCGAACTGGACGGCAGCGAGGCGGTTGCCTTTCCCAAGGACATCCTCAAGGAGCACCAGGACTACCTCAAGGACGCAATGGCAAACCAGATCGCCGACCTGGAAAGCCAACGCGCCTCGATGGCCGGCGCAAGGCAGATCCTCGAGCGGCGCATTGCCGAGCTCGAGGAGCAGATACGGGGCAAGCAGTCTCGGGTCGAATCCTACCGGGCCCAGCTCAAATCGACGATCGGCGAGAAGGCCAGCCTGTCGAAGCTGCTCAAGGCCGGTTTGACGACCCGCCCACGCATCCTGGAACTGGAAAGGTCGGCCTCGGATTTGCAGGGCTTGATCGACGATAATCTCGGCGCCATCGGCGGCAGCCAACAGAGCAAAGCCGAACTCGAGAGCCAGATCGCACAATTGACCAATGAGCGCCGGACCAAGCTGTCGGCCATGCTGATCGATACGCAATCGAACCTGTCCGACCTCATACCCAAGATGTTCGCCGCCCAGGCTGCCATGGACCGGGCCGAAGTGCGTGCGCCCTATGATGGCCAGGTGATGGATCTCAGCGTTTTCTCGATCGGTGCGATCGTGGCGCCGGGCCAGACCATCCTTGACATCGTGCCGACCGAGAATTCACTGATCGTCCAGGCACAGGTTCGCGTCGAGGATATATCGAACCTGCGTCCCGACATGGCCGCCGAAGTTCGTTTCACATCATACAAGCAGCGTTCGATCCCCATAATTCATGGACGCGTCGCCCGCATTTCGGCGGATCGCATTACCGACACCAAGACCGGCTTCCCCTATTATCTCGCGGACGTAGCGGTCGATCCGGTGGAATTGGCCGCAGCCCCACAGATCGCGCTTTATCCGGGCATGCCGGCGTCAGTCATGATCGTTACCGAGCAACGCACGGCGCTCGACTACATTCTAGGGCCGCTGGTTGTGTCGTTCCACTCAGCGTTTCGCCAGAAATGACGGATCAGTCCATCACCGCACGCGGCGAGAACTCCCGTTAACAAATCGCGAAGAATGCGTGTCTCCGCGTTGCGGCGCGCCTGCCATCTTGTGAAAAATCGAGGAGACAGTCGGATAGGGTGCGGGCGTGATGTGCGCGGTGAATTGGTTCAGCCGCTTGCCAAGCTCAATATCGAAGGCTCTATGCTGTCTCGAGTGATGTCGACCGCCGCAAGGGTGACAGGCAGCTTAAACCGTCGTGGGCCAGCGCTGCCCGGATTCAAATAAAGCACGCCATCCACTGTCTCCATCCTCGGCACATGCGAGTGACCGGACACGATCAAGTCGATGCCTTGGGCAACCGGGTCGACCTGCAGCGTCTTGAGATCATGAAGCACGTAGATTGCTCGCCCGGCGAGGCGTACGAGCTCGGTTTCCGCGTATGGGAGCGCCCAGCCACCGGTGTCTACGTTTCCTCTGATCGCGGTAACCGGCGCGATACAGCGAAGCGCCGTGATGATCTCAGGGCGACCGATGTCTCCTCCATGAATGATGTGGTCGACTCCGGCCAGGCAACGCGCCGCCTCCGGCCTCAGCAAGCCGTGCGTGTCCGAGATGACGCCAATTCTGAATGTCATGGCCCTGCCACTAGACGGTGAGGGTGGTTAAATCCGTTGCGATAAGGCTGTTCGCAAACGCCTGAACGGCTTCCGCGAGAATTTCTTCGTCGCAATAGCGGCCGGAGATGTGCGTAAGAACGAGCTGCTTTACATCGCTTGTCGCTGCCAGCGATGCTGCCTCCGCGGCTGTCAGATGTCCGTAGTCGCGCGCCATCGCTGCATCTCGTTGCAGGAATGTGGCTTCGATGACAAGCAGGTCGGCGCCGCTCACCTTGTCGGCCAATCCATCAGTGGTTTCGGTGTCGCCTACTATGACCAGCTTCTTGCCAGCCCCGGGTGGCCCGAGGACTGCTTCGGGAGCAATCGTTCGGCCGTCGGGGAGAGAAATTGAGCGGCCTTCAGCCAAATCCTTCCGGATCGGACCGTCTGGCACACCGAGAGCTACCAAGCGGTCCGAACGGAGGTGACGACGCGCCGGCGTCTCGAAGACGAAGCCATAGCTGTCGGTGTCGCGATGGCGAACTTGAAAGCAATCGACGGTGAACTCATCCACCTCGAACACGCGTCCGGGGGCAAGCGGCACGAGTTGCAGCGGGATCGGCGCGCGTCCCTCACCCCAAAGGCCAGCGAGCATGCGGGCGACGACGTCAAGAGTGTCTGCGCTACCATGAATGGTCACATGGTTCTTGCTCTGCCGGAGCCGAAGCGTCGAGAACAAGCCTGGAATCCCGAGCACGTGGTCGAAATGCGCGTGCGTGAGGAGCAGGCGATCAAGTCGCCTGAATCCGGCGCCGCTGCGCAGAAGCTGACGCTGGGTGCCTTCCCCGCAATCGACCAGCACCCGTTGACTGCCGGCTTCAACGAGCAGCGCCGGGTGATTGCGCTCGGCCGAGGGCACGCTGGCCGAGGTCCCGAGGAAGATAAGCCTGAAGGTCATGCGAGCAGTCTACCTCGCGGGCAACGAGACCTCAAAGCGGGCGAAGGAGCGGTCCTAGATAGACTTTGCGTAACCGGTTTGGCGCAACAGTTGTTGGCGAACTTGCTGGCCGAGAGCGCCGGTGGGAAGGCTCCAGCCTTACTTGCTACCTATGCCTCGCAGGCTGCCTCGCTTTAAAGGATATGTGTGAATTCGGCACCGAGGGTCGCGTATCGCGCCGGATTATGGGTAGTGAGATCCGAGCCGTCTATTCCGATATGATCAAAGGTGGTGACGCGAAAACGGTCCTCGAAGAGGAGACAGTCATGGCATCAGCCAAAAAGGCCTCTACCAAGCCTGAACGAACTCGTGGCGACACAAAGATTCGACCTCAAGGATGACGGTACTTTTCAAGACGGGAGCGAGCATGCCGCCGGGTGCCGAGAGGTTGAAATCGTCCGATTGGTCCCGATAGTCGGTGAAACCTCAAAATATTTTTTGCGACGATTTTCCCTTTAAAATCAAAAGATTAACTTTTTGACGGCCATGTTTCGGACTTTTGAGCGGAAAACAAGAAAAAACCAGCTAGATCAATAGCCTAGCTGGGCTGGAAACAATCGAGTGGGAGTGAGGGATACGGCAATAGCAGAGATTCAGCTGCCCTCTTCCGGACCGTTGTTGATCTGACACGTCGTGCTTCGGAAGCAAATCCCGTTCAGCCCGACAGAGGGTTTTGGCGTACAACGGCGTGCAAATAGGCTTGTCTAACAGGCCGTAACCAAGGGCTGTGGTTTGCTGCGTTCGAGGTCGGCGGCAGTTTTTGCGGCTTAAGCTGCATCTCTAGTCCTACATCCCGCGCAATCGCCCAAACCGGAAATGCTTCAGCTCGGCCGCATAAGTGGACCCGTCGAATTTGTTGGCTCTGGTATCCGGGAGACGCAGAAGATGCCGACCCCTCGACAGATCGCGCGAAGCCGTTTTGTCGAGAGCAGGTTTGTCTCGCCAAAGGTAATCGCTGGTTAGATTCACTTCCTCTCATCTAACCAGCGACAGGCTGGACAGTAGGCGCTCAAGAACGGTTTCTCCTGACGACCAATACCCGGATCGAGAGGTTTTCCTGGTGCGATCGCGGAGGCTGCGGTTTGGCGTGCCCAAAGGCGGGTCCGCAATGCGCCTCAATCAGTTGTAGAGCCCGCCGTAGCCAGTCCCCGAAAGCGGTCATTTTGAGCAGTCAGGCGGGGTGGCTCGCTTGCGCAGCATGTCTGCCATTCCTGGCGAAGCGCAGCCTTTTTCGAAAGCGGTCGTCGCTCAACCAATGCTTATTCTAAAGGCCTGTTCCGGGGGGCTCTGCCGGTCGACTTTCGAGCAGACATGTGCTCGCTTGGTGCTCAGGCGCAAACCCTAATCGACTGTGCATGTCTCCCCAAGGTTCGCAATGTCCCAGCGCAACGTCATGGTCAATTCTGAAGGCCGTCACGGATGGACGAGAAATAGCGGTCGGTTCCTACCTGCCCGCCCTTCAACGCGATCTCCAGTCCGTCGATCGCATCGATGCTGGAATGGGCTACGCAAAGCGGGGAACCGGGCGAGGCGGGCAGGGGCATCCTGACGGTCAGCGCGTCTACACCCATTTGTCCCAGCGCATGGCTTGATGTGTCACCGCCTGCGATGATCACGCGCCGCAAGCTCTGCTCCTCCGTCAATTGGCGCAGCAGCGCACCAAGGCCGCGGCCAAGCTTGTGGCGGGCACCATCCTCCCGGTCGATTTCGGCGCCCCTGTCGGCGGTGGGGCCAAGTGCCGTATAGAGGATGACGCTGCGCCCGGCTTGCAGACTGGCGCGGCCCTTTGCCGCCGCACGCGCAATCGCCTGCATCGACCCCTCCGAAACCAATTCGACAGGGTCGACCTCAATGCCGTCGAAACCGTCGGACAGGGCATGCCGGATCTGTCGTTCGGTGGTCCGCGAGCAACTGCCCGACACGACGGCCACCCGGTCGACGGCACCCGGCGGCGCAAAGCGTGGCCCAGCGTTGGCGATGCCCCTCGACGCCCACTCGGTCAACAGCGCATATTCGATTCCGGACGAGCCGACGACGATGGAACCGCCCGGTTTGCGAACCCGCCATATTTCCTTGCCAGCAAGGGCTTGGGTCTCCCGGTTATCGACGTCGATAAGAACGATGGCGGCACCGTTCTCCACGAGGCGATCGAATGCCTGCGATCGCGATGTGGACTGCAGCGTCGCCAGGTCAAGCAATCCCAAGGAGAGTCCGGTCTGTCGCGACATATGAATCAGCAGGTCGGACTCATTCATCGGCGTCGTCGGATGGCGGCTCATCACCGGATGACGGTCGATGCGGAAATACTGGTCGCGATAGGCCGCGAACAAGTGGCCAAAGGCAGTGTAGCGTCTGAGCTGTGGTGCGCCGACCAGCATAGGCACGCTGTCCTGTGCGAAGACCGAGCGGCCGATCTCGATTGCCCGGCCGATGCTGCCGATTACCGGACTTGAATCGAAGGTCGAGCAGACCTTGTAATGGCAGATCTCGGCTCTCAGCGCCTTCAGCCAGGCGAACGCGTCACGCAAATGCGTGTCCATCCACTGCGGGGTCTCGCTGCGGCTGGTGCCAGCGAGGCCAACCGCACGACAGTGCGAAAACCGTGCAAGCTGCTCGGCGTCCGGCTGGCGCATGAACAACACGGTCGGAACGCCACCAAGCTCGAGTGCTTCCATCACATCGGTCGAGCCGGTGAGGTCGTCGCCATAGTAGCTGAGCAGCAGGTCTTGCATGGCTGTCAGGCCGCCCTGCCATCGCCGAATTTTTCAATCGACCGCGCTAGTTCGGCATGGCTGCGGGCATGATCGGCCAACGGAATGCCGTCCACAGCCGCCTGCCAGGCCTGACGCACGGCGCGCACGCCGGCGCCTGGTCCGTCCGGATGGCTGACGATGCCGCCGCCGCAGAGATAAAGGAGATCGACCGTTCGCCCGGTGCGTTCATAGGTCTCGGGTGCCTGTCCACCCCATTGGCCGGAACCGGCCACCGGCAGCGCGCAATCGTCAGGCGAGAAGATCGGCGTGGTCACTGCCTTGAAGGAGCGGACGAAGGATGCATCTGGTTCCCAGTATTTCGAGGCAATGCCATTAATCTGGAACTGGTCGACGCCGAGCAGCCGCCAGAACTGCTGCCAGACTCTGAAATCCATGCCGAGGCCGGGATGGCGGGTGAGGATGTCCCAGCCATTGCGGTGGGCGTGCAGCACCAGGCCGGAGCGCTTCCTCAAGAACGCCATGCCGCCGAAGCCGATTGAGTTGATGTTGACCACGGCACAATTGCCGCCGGCCTTGATCACCAGATCGTGGTTGCGCATCATCTCGTCGGGATCGGCATGCGAGATGCCGAAGGCATACATCACCTTCTTGCCGGTCTTCTGTTCATGGTCGAGGACGAGCGGCATGATCGCCTTTATCCGCTCCGCCAGCGGCGAATAGGCAGGGCTCATCAGCTTCTCGTCGTCCTTGATGAAATCGACGCCGGCCTCGATCAGTTCGCCCACCATCGCGGCCGTCTCACGCGGCCGGAGGCCCAGCGCCGGCTTGACGATGGTGCCGATGATCGGACGGTCCTCGACGCCGGTCAGCCTGCGGCTGCCAGCGAGGCCGAATTGTGGTCCGGGATGGGCGCCCCGGTATTGTTCCGGCAGCTTCATATCGATGACGCGAATGCCGGTGAGCCCCTTGATCGAATATGTGCCGCCGATGGCAATGGTCATCAGTGCCGCAAGGTCGGTGCCGATGGCATCGAACGGAAAGGCGATGTCGACATCAGCGCGCCTGAACGGTCCGTTGCCGGATCCCGGGAGAGACGGCTGCGCGGCATCAGGCAGGTGGCGGATTGCCAGCACGCGCGCCGCCACGCGAGCCTTCAGTTCCTCCGTCTCGCCCGGCAGCGCGACGAAGGTGCCGGTCGACTGGTCGCTGGCGATCTTGGCCGCCAGGGACTCGATGCTGCCGGCCGTCTCGATGCGGTAGGTCAAAGTGATCATGGACGTCGGCCGGTCGAAAAGGGTTCGAAAAAAGTTTCGTCGCGCAGGAAATCTGGTATAATGAGTACATAAGTATTGCAAGCACTATCCCAATTGGCGGCTACAGTCCGGTCAGCGGACGGGCATTCCAGGAATCGCAGCGGCAATGCTAGATAGGGCTGGGTCAAGGGAGTGATTCGCGACGATGAACCGTTCGGAGCCGATCGTCCGGCGCAAACTTTCCGACGAAGTCTTTGCAAGACTGAAGCGGCTGATCACCAGCGGCGAACTGCAGCCCGGCGATGACATGCCGTCCGAGCGCGAGTTGATGGAGCGCTTTGAGGTCGGCCGACCGGCGATCCGTGAAGCCATGCAGGCGCTGAACAATATGGGGCTCGTCGCCATCTCGCATGGCGAGCGCGCCAAGGTGCTGCAACTGACCGCCAAGTCGATCATCAAGCAGGTCGACGGCGCGGCCAAGATCATCCTGTCTTCGTCCAGGGACACGCTGGAGCACCTGAAGACCGCGCGCATCTTTTTCGAACGCGGCATGGTCAGGGAAGCCGCGGAAAAGGCCACATCGGAGGATGTGCAACTGCTGAAGGCAACCGTGGCCGAGCAGCGCGCCGCGCGCGGCGATTCGGAAGCCTTCATCTCAGCCGACATGAAGTTTCATACCCAGATCGCGTCCATTTCAGGGAATCCGATCTATGTCGCCGTCAGCGAAGCCACGCTGGGCTGGCTGAAGGAATACCACACTGAAATGCTTATCTGGACCGGCAAGGAAAAATACACGCTGACCGAGCACGAGGAGATCATCGACCGCATCGAGCACCGGGATGCCGACGGTGCCGAGAAGGCGATGATCAAGCACCTCGAACGCTCGCGTGCGCTCTATGTGATGAATTCCGAGAAGTGAAGCTCTAGCCGACCCGCATAGTGGCGTAGGACGACATCACGAGATGGTCCTGGCCAAGCGCCGAAACATCGACGGACACATCATTCGCCGTCAGGTTCGCCAGCCAGACGATGGTCCTGCCCGAGACAGAGCGACCGGCCAGCGCCAGGACCCGAGTCTCGTCGCTCGTCATGGCGGAAACATGCGTCAGTCCAGCCAACTCACAAAGCCCTTCGACGGCCTGGAAGATCGGCCGCGGCGTTCCTTGCGCGACGGGTTCGCCTGATCCCGCGACCACGCCGAACGGCCCGCTGAAGCTGGACAGTGTCAGCATCTCCAGGCCCGCCGGCGCGACGCGCGCGGCATAGCCGATCGTCCATGCGGCGGCGAACTGCGCGGCATGGCGGGGATCGCGGTTCGCCATGGCGATGCGTTGCCCCTGCGGATTGTCCTTGGTCGCGCCACCATACGGGTTCTGGCGCATGGCCATCGTTGATGGTCCGATCCGGTACGGCTTTGTCCCGAAGATGGCCCGCGTGGACCGGGTGATGAAGGGCAGCGCCTCCAGCGATTGCATGACGCTGAGATCATCGGCGGCATGCACGATCGGACAGGTGCAGTGGGTGATGAAATCGAGCTGGTGGGCCGGAACGCGCTTGCGGTTGAGCTCGGTGAAATAGCTGAACATGCCGCCGCCGAGACGGATATCGGGAAAGGCGCGCCGCGCCGCCGTGTAGACGTCCTCGAGCGGCGGGCATGCCGGCCAGGCACTGCCCGGCGGCGTCGACTGGCGGTCGACCGCAGGAGACACCGCGACAGCATCGAGCCGCAGGCCTGCCCGGCGTACCATATCGGCGACATCGGAAAGTTCGGCGTCGAGATCGCCGGCGCAGGCGACCACGCATTCCAGCGTCGTCGAAACAGGGTAGGCGGCGGCGAGCCTGGCATGGGCGCGCAGCGCGTTGAGGCCGTGGCCTCGCGTCGGATCAAAGTGGAAAAGCAGCTGCCGCGGACCGAGCCTTCCCAGCACCGGCAGGTCGGCAAGTGCCGCCTCGACATCCTCGGGATAGATCACCACGCCGATGTCAGGCAGCTTCGAGCCGGCCTTGCCGAGTTCGACGCGGACCGGTTCGGCCGCCGCTGCCGAGGCAGGCACGTTGGCGTCGCCGGTGATTTGCAGGCTGATCGTCTGACGCAGGGGTTGTCTGGCCGGCAGCACATAGGGCCATGGCAGCGCCAGCGGCCTCACATAGGTCTTGTAGGAAGCGTCAGACCAGTTGCGCTGGTCTTCCATCTCGAATGTGTCGCCATCCATCCGGCATTGCGCGACAACGCCGGGCCGCACCTGATGCGTGATGGCGCGCAAATTCTTGAACGGCTGCCAGGGGTCGATCAGATCGGGCAGTTCCGTCTCGACTACCCCGCCGTCGGTATGCTCGACCGTCACTGGGCTGCCGGCAAGCCCGGCGATCGGGTGCAGGATGCAGAAGCCGCAGCGGTTGGTTTCGAAATCGCTCTCTGGCAACGCGGTCACATCGAACACCAGCCTGCCGTCGGCGGAGCCTTCGATCGTGGCGCGGAAGCCGAGCCGGCTGCCGTTCGGGCCGAGGCAGCTTGCCGTGTAACTGACTGAGAAACGGTCATCCTCCTGATCGATCGCCAGATCTGTCAGATCAGGCTCGTATGTGCCCCAGTCGCGGTCGCGCACGATATAGGCGATAGCGCGCAGCACTTCGATGCCGCCATGGCGGATGGTGCGCAGATTGCCGTTGACCAGCTCCGTACTCAGCGCGCCCGCGCGCAACGTGACCGGCTTGGGCTCGGCCGCGCGCGTGCCGTAGAGCTGGAAAGCCTCAGCCGTCATCTGAGCAAGGCGTCGATTTGCACCGGCCCGCGGCTGGCGGCACCCGCATAGGCGGCCTCGACCAGGGCAAATGTTTTGAGATTGTCAGCGCCTGAAGTCGCCGGTTCCTGGCCTGATGCAAGGCAGTCGACCCAGTGCCGCTGGATGGCGGCAACGCTTTCCTGGATGTTGTGCCAAGGCCGTGAGGCCCAGGGCAGCAGTGGTGGCGAGACGTCGTTCACCTTGGTTCCGGTTTTGCCTGTGACGGTCAGCCGGTAGCCTTGCGCCAGCCGGATCGTGCCGTCGCTGCCGTCGAGTTCGATGAGTGTTTCCGGGAACGGCTCCACGGCGAGCTTGGTCGCATAGCTGCAATCGACCACCGAAGTGGCGCCGCCGGCGTGGTCCATGAGCATCGTGGCGACATCCTCGCCGGCGATGGCCGGGTTGATGCGTGCGGTCCGCGCGGTCAGGCTCGACACATCGCCGAGCAGGAAGCGGGCGATGTCGAGAATATGAATGCCGAGATCCTCGATGATGAAGCGTTTGCCCGTCGCCAGATAGGGCTGGCCGGAAAACACGTCATAGCCGGAGCGAAAGGAGATGCGGCCGAAGAAGGGCGTCCCGATCTCGCCGCTGTCGAGTACGGCGCGCACCGCCTGGATCGGCGACTGCCAGCGAAAGTTCTCATGCACCATCAATGGCACGCCGGCTGTTTGGCAGGCCTCCACCATCGCCCTGGCATCACTGAGCGTCGGCGCGAACGGCTTCTGGCAGATGACGGGAACGCCGTGCGCGGCGGCCATCTCGACCAGCTCACGATGGCTGCCCACCGTGGTGGCGACGTCGACGAAGTCGAGTTTCTCCGCCGCAAACATCGACGCTGCGTCAGTGTAGCGCCGTGCGACATCGAACTGGTCGCCGACGATCCGCAGTCGCTCGGCATCGCGGTCGCAGACCGCGACGATCGAGACGCCCTCGATGTCGCGCCAGGCATGCATCTGGTTGACGGCGAAGAAGCCGCAGCCGATCAGCGCTCCACTTAGGCTCTCCATGCTCAACCCGCCTTTGCCATCTGCATCAGCGTGACGCGCTGCTGCAGCCGGCGCTGCGCCTGGTCGACGACGACGGCGACGATGATGACCAGGCCCTTGATCACCATCTGCCAGAAGGAACTCACGCCCATCATCACCAGCCCGTCCGACAGGATGCCGATGACAAAGGCGCCGACGATTGTGCCGCCGATCGTGCCGCGTCCGCCCGACATCGAAGTGCCGCCGAGCACCGCCGCGGCAATGGCGTTCAATTCGAAGCTCTCGCCCGTCGCCGGGTGCGAGGCCATCAGTTCCGAAGAGATGATCAGGCCGACGATCGCGGCGCAGAAGCCGGAGAACATGTAGACGAACATCTTGACCATGTTGACGCGCACGCCCGAGATCCGCGCCGCGCGCTCATTACCGCCGACGGCGAAGATGTGGCGGCCGAGCGGGGTGTAGCGCGCGAGGTAGGCAGCCCCCAGCGCCATCACGATCAGGATCCAAATCGACACCGGCAAGCCGAGCAGCCGGCCGGCGCCGAGGAAGCCGAAGCCGGTGGTGCCGAGTTCCGGCTTGCCGACGAGGTTGGGGAAGGTGCGGCCGTCGGAGGACAGCAGCGCGAAACCGCGCGCGACATAGAGAACGCCGAGCGTGGCGATGAAGGGGGCGACGTTGAGCCTGGTGATCAGCAGCCCGTTGACGGCGCCGATCGCTATGCCGACCAGAAGCGTGATCAGGGCGATCTCGACGACGTTGAAATAGACGGTGTAGCCGATCTGCAGGTCGATGCCGTTGAGCACGAGATAGCCGGCCACCATGCCGCACAGGCCGACGATCGAGCCGACCGAAAGATCAATGCCGCCGGTGATGATGACGAAGGTCATGCCCATGGCCAGGAAGGCGTTGAGCGCTACGTGCTTGGCCATCAGGATCAGGTTCGCCGCCGACAGGAAGTTCGGCGCGGCGATCGAGAAGAAAACCAGCACCGCGATCAGCGCGATGAAGGTCCTGAGCTTCATCAGCGTCAGCAGCGCGGAACCGCTGGAGGCGGAAGGAGCGGCCGCCTTGGCCGGAATGTCAGTCATCAGCGTTGCTCTCCATGTGCCGGTCCGTGGCCCAGCGCCGACGCAGCGACGATCGCCGCTTCCGTCGCCTCGGCGCGGTCGAACATGCCAGTCAGTCTGCCATTGCTCATCACCGCGACGCGGTCGGACAGCGCCATCACCTCGTCGAGATCGGAGGTGGCGAACAGGATGCCGAGCCCGTCGCGCGAAAGCTTGCGCATGGTGCGGAAGACGTCGGCCTTGGCGCCGACATCGATACCGCGGCTGGGTTCGTCCATCAAAAGCACTTTCGGTTCGGTGAGCAGTGCCTTGCCGATCACCACCTTCTGCTGGTTGCCGCCCGACAGTGACGAGACTTCCTGCGCCGGATCGGCGACCTTGATCGCCAGTTCCCGAACCATCTGGACGACGGCCTGCCGCTCGGCGCCGCCGCGGATATGGAACAGGCTGACGAAGCGCGACAAGCTCGCCAGCGTCAGGTTGCTGGCGACCGAGAGGATCGACACCAGCCCTTCGCGCTGGCGGTCCTCGGGGATCAATGCCAGCCCGCGCTGGATGCGGCGCGTCGTGTCGCGCTCCTTCACCTGCTTGCCGGCGATGAAGATCTTGCCGCTGGCATGGCCATGACGGCCCATGATGCAGTCGAACAGCTCGCTGCGCCCAGCGCCCATCAGCCCGTATATGCCGAGGATTTCGCCGGCGCGCAGCGACAGCGAGACATGGTCGACCGCCAGTCCGCCGGTAACGCGCGGCAGGCAGATCTCCTCGGCGCGGAAGATTTCCTCGCCGGGCTGATGTCCGTCGGCCTTGGCGAAATCCTTGGCATCCGAGCCGATCATCTGCCGCACGATCCACTGCGTGTCGACTCGTCTCATTTCCTCCTGGCCGGTGATACGGCCGTCGCGCAGCACGGTGACGGTGTCGCCGATGCGGATCAGTTCTTCCAGCCGGTGGGAGATGTAGACGATGGCGACGCCGCGCGCCTTGAGGTCGGCGATCACCTTGAACAGGATTTCTACTTCCGCCGCGCTCAATGCCGAGGTCGGCTCGTCCATGATCAGGATCTTGGCGTCGAGCGAAACCGCCTTGGCGATCTCGACCAGCTGTTGCTGGCCGATGCGCAGATCCTCGACCAACATGTCTGGCCGGATGCCGGCTTCGAGCCGGTCGAGGAATTCGCCCGCCCGCTTTTCCTGCTCCTTGCGGTCGATCTTGCCCAGCCGGTTGGTGATTTCGCGTGTGGCGAAGATGTTCTCGGCGACGGTCATGTTGCCGAACAGGTTCAGCTCCTGGAACACCATGCCGATGCCGCGCGCCACCGCATCTCCCGATGAGGAGAAGGAAACCTCTTCGCCTTCGAGCAGGATGCGGCCGGCGGTCGGCTGCTCGACGCCGGCGATGATCTTCATCAGCGTCGACTTGCCGGCGCCGTTTTCACCGACCAGCACGTTGACGGCACCCTTGCGCACCTCGAAGTTCGCCTGCTTGACCGCCACCGTGCCGGCATAGACCTTCGAGACGTCCTCCAGCTTGAGGATGACCTCGCGACCAGGGCTCATGGCTTCGGCCCGATCTCGGCCTCCGCCGGAGTCACCAGCGGCAGGTCCTGGCCACCTTCGATCGTATAAGCGCCGATCACCTTGGCGGCGCGGCCTTCAAGTGCCTCGCGCGGCAGTTTGGACAGCACGGCCTTGTCCGCATAGGCGTTGAAAGCCTTGCCGAACTGGGCGAAGTCGATCTGGTTGGTGAAGTCGTTGAACTGGACGAAATCGAGGCTGTCGCGCAGTGCCGTGCCGCGCATCGCTGGCCCGATCTGGACGCGCGCATCGGCCTTGCCGTCGCCATCCACGTCAATGTCCATCGTTGCCGCGCGCGACTGCGTGTTGGCGGCGATGATCTTGCCCTCGACACGCACCGCGAAGGTCCATGGCGAATTCGCCTGCTTCCTGGGGTTGCCGTATTTGGCGCCGGCCGACGCCGGATCGGTCTTCGCCAACGCATGGACCTCGGCAAACGGCCCGGCCTTCTGCTTGAGATAGGGTATGACCTTCGAGCCCCAGATGTCCTCGACCATCTTGTCCGGTTTGAAGGCAGGCGCATTGTTTTCGCCTTGCGCCACGGGCGTCGGCAGGATCTTGCAGGCGCTGAGGCCAAGGCCCACGAGCGCCGCAAGCATCATCCCGGTGAAACGGGTCAGCCAAGTCAATCTGTTCGGCATGGCGGTCAAAAAATCACCCGGAACGTGAAACTGGAGCAATTCCAGAAAAAGTGTGAAACGGTTTTCCGTCCGAAATTGCGTCAGAACAAAACTGGACGAGGGGCGAACACAGGTCCGCCCCCCGCCGTTGCGTTGAGCCGGCTCAGTTCTTCAGCGCGAAGGTTTCCAGCTTGGCGGCATTTTCGCCATTGACGAGCACGCAGTCCATCAGCTGCTTTTCCTTCTCGGGTGACTTCTTGTTCTTGATGAAGTCGTTGGCCTGTTCGACCGCCATCTGCGCCTGGGCAAAGGCAGGCTGCAGCACTGTCGCCTTGATGCCGCCGGAGGTGATGGAATCGCGCACGTCGTTCGAGCCGTCGAAGCCGACGACGATGACATCCTTGCGGTTCGCGGCGGCGAGCGCGGCATAGGCGCCCATCGCCATCGTGTCGTTGCCGGAGATGACGCCCTCCTGCAGGATCGATTCCATCTTGGAATAGGCCTCGGTCTGGCTCCAGTTGGCCGACTGCTGCGCGACCATCTTCAGGTCCGGATAGTCATCAATGACGTCATGATAGCCCTTGGAGCGGATACCGGCATTGGTGTCGGATTCCTTGCCGACCAGCTCGACGAAGTTGCCCTTTTCACCCATCAGCTTGACGAACTCCTGCGCGCCGAGCTGGGCGCCCTGGTAGTTGTTGGAGACGATCTGCGCCACGGCGACGCCGGTGGCGTTGATCTCGCGGTCGATCAGGAACGAGGGAATGCCCGCGTCCTTGGCCTTCTGCACGGCGGCGACGGTGGCGTCGGCGCCGGCATTGTCGAGGATGATCGCCTTGGCGCCGCGGCCGATCGCGGTGTCGATCAGTTCGGACTGCTTGTTGGCATCGTCGTCATGCACCAGCACCAGCGCCTCGTAGCCGAGTTCCTTGGCCTTGGCCTCGGCGCCGACCGCTTCCGCCTTGAAGAACGGATTGTCATGCGATGGCGTGATGATGGCGATGAGGTCCGCCGCGTAAGCAGGCATCGCCGTGCCGAGTGCCAGCACGCCGGCGAACGCCGCAAGCGTTATTCTGCGAGTCAGTTTCATGAAGTCCTCCCGTTTGAAAAGCCTGTGTCTCGACCGATCGAGGCCAGTGTCTGCGTTAGAATCCATCAGCCTGTGAAGGTTGCGGAACGCCTGGCCCAAGCCGTCAGTCGGCCTCCCAAGCAAGTTCCTGTTCCCCGCCATCCTCCACTCGTCTCAGCTTCGAACTCCCGGCGAAGCGTGGTTGATCCGAGCGGAGATTAGCTTAGTTAACTGGTATGATGAGTCAACCACAAATTCAGGTAATCTGTACCCAAGTCGACTCAGGTGATCCGCTGAATGCTGGCTGCGATCTCTTCCGGCTCGAAGACCCGCTTCCAGTCGTCGCGCATCAGCACCGGCTTGCCGAATTCGATCGCCTTGTTGCAGGCGTCAGAGAACACGCCCTTGGTTTCGCCGAAGATGACGGCGCCGAGCACGTTCATGTGGCCAAGCAGGAAATCGAGCGCCGCTTGCCGGTCGACGCCACGCGCCACGACCTCGTCGACCGCCTCCTTCATGACGACCAGCAGCGAAGCGCAAACGGTTTCCGAAAGACCTGGCTCGAGCAGCGCCATCTGTTTGACGGAAACGCGGTGCGAGCGCATCACCGGCGCCCAGATGATCTTGGCGATGGCCTCGCCCTTGGCATAGTCGGCTTCCGGCCCCTGCATCAGGGCGCTGACCATGTGCTGCTTGGCCTTCACACCGCCGAAATAGTCCTTCTTCGCCGCCATGTCGGTCTCGTCGTTGAAGATCGGCGGATGGCAGGGATGGGTGACGAAGTAGGTCAGGTCGGGACGATCGGGCAAATGGCCGGCGAACGGCGCGGCTGCGTCGAGTACGATGACCATCGTGCCCGGCGCAAGCTTGCTCTCGATGCTAGTCGCGACCTTGCCGATATGGGTGTCCGGCACGGCCAGGATCACCACGTCGGCGCCTTCCAGCGCCTCGTCGGCGCTGACCGTGTCGAAGCCCAGTCCGGTCTTCAGCCGCTCACGCCCGGCCTCGCTGACCTCGACATGGCGGATCGTATAGGGCGAGCCGCGGAAATTGGTCGAAAGGCGGTAGCCCATTTTGCCGCCGGCACCGAACAGCGCAATCGTCGTCATCTAGCCCTTGCTCCCTGGTCGTGGACGATGGCGTTACCGATCGTCATCTTATCTACTGGTATGATCACTCTACCAGATTGGCAAGAGAAATCATCATCCGCTTGTCATTCCCGGCGGACAGCCGCCGCATTTGGCTCGGATCCCAGTGTGCCGTCGTCGTCGGTGCGGTCGACGGCGGCTCGGCGCGACAGCACTTGCCGGCCGGCCAGCGCCAGAACGAAGATGACGACGATGCCTTGCACGATGTCCTGCGCACCTGGCGGCAGGCCGACGATCTGCATGGTGGTGACGATGAGGATCAGCAGGATACTGGCGAACAGCGTGCCGACGGCGCTCGCCGAGCCGCCAAAGATCAGCGTGCCGCCCAGCACCACCGCGGCGATCGACTGCAAAAGATAGGGCTGGCCCATTTCGAGGAAGGCGCCACCTATATAGGCGCCGAGCAGCAGCCCATTGAGCGAAGCCAGCACCGACGAGATGATGAAAGCCGAAGCGATGACCCGGTTGTTGCGGATCGCGGCCAGCCGCGCGGCGGTGCGGTTCTGGCCGACTGCCGACAGCAATTGTCCGAAAACCGTGTAGCGCAGTACGAAGGAGGTCGCGGCCACGCCAACGATGGCGATGGCGGCCATGATCGGCACGCCGGCAATGCGGCCCGTCGCCAGCGTCTTCAAGAGCGGGCTCACGGCGAAGCCCGCTATGGCGCGGTTCGATAGCAGTGTCGCGGTTGCCAGTACATAACCTGTCGCCAGCGTGGCAATGATGGCCGGTATGTTCAGCCCGACGACGAGCAGCGAATTCAACCCGCCGATCGCAAGGCCGAGCAGGATCGCGGCACCGACGCCGATGGCAAGGTTGGCGTCCTGGCCCTTGATCGTGACCAGCGCCACGAAGGCGCTGAGCGTGATCACCGAGGCCACCGAAAGGTCGATATTACCGCGCCCGGTGGTGACGACGAACATCTGGCCGATGCCGACGACGGTCAGGAACGAGGCCGACAGCATGATGCCCGACAGGCTGGAGAGGCTGAAGCGGTTGGTGACTACGGAGAGCACCAGCCAAAGCAAAAGCACGCCGATCGCCGACCAGACCCAGCGGTTCTTCTGTGCCCAGAGGCTGAAGGCGACGAGGCCGTTCATTGTTCGCTCCTGCGGTCTGCGATCAGGCTGCGCAGCGTCAAAAGGGCGATGAGGATCAGCCCTTGCGTTGCCGCGTTGAAGTCGCTGCTCACGTTTAGCGTGCCGAGCAGGGCGCCGATCAAGGCCAGTGTGACCGCACCGGCGACGGTGCCGACCGGCGAGATGACACCGCCCAGCAGCGAGCAGCCGCCCATCACTACGGCGGCGACGCTGAGCAGCGTGAACGAATTGCCGGAATTGATGTCGCTTGCCGTGTTGATCGCCGTCAGCGACATGCCGGCGGCAGCGGCGAACAATCCGGCGACGAGGTAACGCACCAGGGCATAGCGCGTCGGCGACCAGCCGGAGCGGATCATGGCGGTTGGATTGTTGCCGAAGCCGCGCAGCACCACGCCGAGCGGCAGCCGGTCGATCACCAGCACCACCAGCGCGACGGCGGCGATAAGGATGATGGAGGTGGGCAGGAAACCCAGCGACCAGCTGAACATCGCCGACAACCATTCGGGGCTGGTGCCGCCCGGCGTCGGCTGCAGCGCGTAGCCCAGTCCCATCCAGATGAAGGAGGCGCCGAGCGTGACGACGATGGCCGGGATCTTGCGCGCCTGGATCAGCCCGCCAAGCCCAGCATAGGCGGTGACCGCCGCCGCCAGCGCCAGCGCACCGAGCCATGGCTGATCGTAGAGCAGCGTGGCGGAGAGCACACTGACCAGACCAGCAAAGGCGCCGACGCCGAGATCGATCTCGCTGCCGCCGACGATGAACATCTGCGCCGCCGTCACCAGCACCAGGGACAGCGCCGGCATCAACAGCAGGTCGAGCCCGAAGATCGAGGCCACCGCCGGGTTGGCCGAGATCATCACCGCCAGCACGGCGGCGAGGCCGATGAAGGGGGCCGCGTTGACCAGCCGGCGGGCAAGGCCGGCGCCGGCGGCGCTGTGCCCCGGGCCGGCACAGGTGTCCGCCTGCTGGGCAAAGGACGAGCCGACGACGGCCGATTCCGTGATCGCTTCGCCGCTCAATTCCTTGACGATGCGCCCGCCTGAAAACACCAGCACGCGGTCGCAGGCCAAAAGCTCGGCGTCTTCGGTCGTGTGCCAGACCAGCGTGCGACCACTGTGCGCGATCTCGTTGCAGAGCCTGTAGAAGTCTTGTTTCGTGGCAATGTCGACGCCGCGCGTCGGATCGTCGAGCAACAGGATCGGCGTGTCGGCGACGAGCGCGCGGGCAACCAGCGCCTTCTGCTGGTTGCCGCCGCTGAGTTCGAGGATGTTGGAGCCGAAGCGTTTGTCGTCGAGCCGCAACCGGCCGGCTGCAACGCCGGCCGCCTCGCGGCAGGCGCGTTCCGAAACAAGGCCCAGTGCCGGACGGCGGGCAAGGCTGCCGATGCTGATGTTTCCAAGCACGCTCCACAGTGGGAACACGCCTTCCTTCTGGCGGTCGCCGGCAATGAAACCGGCATCGCCGCTCCTGGTGATCGCGGTTCCTCCGGTAGAATCCGGCTCGAAGATAGCGTGCAGCAACTCCTTCTGGCCGCTGCCCTCGAGCCCCGCCAGTCCGATGATCTCGCCGCGGCCGATCTCGATATCGCGGCCGAGTCCGGCGGTCAGGGAACCGGACAATTTAACCAGCGCCTCGCCGCTGCTGGCGGCGACGGCGCTGTGCTGGTGGATTGAATTGGCGTCGCCGCCCATGAGCTGCACCAGTTGGCCGATCGAGGTGTCGGCGACATCGCCGCGCCAGGCGGTGCGTCCGTTGCGCAGCACCATCACCTGCGTGGCGATGTCGATGATTTCCTGCAGCTTGTGGCTGATGAAGATGAAGGCGAAGCCGGATTTGGCACGCTCACGGATAAAGGCCCGCAACTGTCTGGAGCGGTCGAGGTCGAGCGAGGAGGTCGGCTCGTCGAGCACGATCAGCTTGACGCCGGGCGTGGCGGCGGCGCGCGCGATCTCGACCATCTGCCGCTCGGCGATGGAGAGATGGCCGACTTCGGCGTTCACATCGATGCCGTTGGCGTGAAAGACGGCGTCCAGCGCTGCGCGGGCGCGGTCCCTGTAGAGTGCGCGCCAGCCCGGCCGGTTGGCCGCGTCGCCGGGTGTCTCCAGGAAGAAGTTCTCGGCGACGGAAAGGTTGGCGCACAGCGACAGTTCCTGGTGAACCATGCGGATGCCGCGCCTTTGCGCCTCCGCCGTGTCATAGGCGCCGAAGCTCACGCCCTGTCCGGCGAACGAAATCGAGCCGAGGGTCGGCGACGTCGCCCCGCACAGGATGCGCATCAGTGTCGACTTGCCGGCGCCGTTGCCGCCGACCAGGCCGATGATTTCACCGGCCGAGACGGCGAGGTCGATCTGCGCATTCGCCAGCGTCGGCCCGAAACTCTTGGTGACCCGCGACAGCGAGACGACGTTTGGCCTGATGTCGGGTATCGTAGCGGCTGCGCCTTCCGGATCGGCTACGGCAAGATGGGACATTCGTCCTCCGTTTCTTTACGGGCAAGGACCGGGCGCGGCCGTCTGGGCGGCGCCCGGTCCTTGGCAATGACAAGCCTTACTTGCTGAGCAGGTTCTGCTTGACCCAGTCGAGCGAATAGCTGGGGCTGATGATCTGGCCCCCCGGCAGCTTCGCATACTCCTTGAGATTGCTGGCATCGACGGTCGCCACCGGCATGATCATCAGCTTCGGTGCCTTGTCGCCCTTGAGCAGCGAAAGGCCGAGCCAGAATGCGGCGCCGCCAATGCCCGGCGTGGTGTTCATCGAGACCGTCTGGTAGCTGTTCTTGGCATTCTCCTCGGCCCACCATTTGACGAAGTCGGTGCCGCCGCCGCCTTCGATGATCGGCATCTTGCCGGCATAATCACCGCCATATTGGACGAAGGCCTGGGCAATGCCGACATCGTCGCTGCCGCCTTGGCCGAGCACGGCGTCGACATGTGGCAGCGAGGGCAGGACGTTGGCGATCGCCGCCTGCGCGACCGAGGCGGTCGCCTGACCATAGACGGTGGCGACAACCTTGATGTCGGGATATTTCGCCAGCACCGACTGCTGCGCGTTGAACATGTCGTTGTCGGGCGCCGAGCCCTTCACGCCGCGCACTTGGATGACGTTGCCCTTGCCGCCGATCATCTTGAAGACGGCTTCGGCCTGGGCCGCCTTGTAGCCCTTGAAGTCGAAGTTGAGCTGGTAGTTGCAGGGCGCCGAAGCAACCGAATCGAAGGAAACCACGATGATGCCGGCCTTGCAGGCCTTTTCGATGATGCCGTTGACTGCGGTTTCCGAGGCGGCGTCGACGGCGAGCACGTCGACCTTCTTGAGGATCAGTTCGGCGATCTGGCTGTTCTGTTGCGCCACCGAGCCGTCACCGTTCATGACGACGTAGTCGGCGATCCGACCGGCCGCCTTGGCTTCCTTGGCCGAGGCCTCGAAAGCCTCCACCATCTGATGCCGCCAGGTGTTGCCGTAATAGGCGTTGGCGAGTGCGATCACCGGTGCGTCCGGCGACGCCATCACCGGCAAAACCGAAACACTGGCCAGCGCGGCGCCGGCAAGCGCCGCCACAATTGAAAACTTCATGATACCTCCTCCCAAAAACACCGGCCGACCTGATCGGCTCGTCTGTTCATTCCGTACGGTGGCTCTTTCCGAAAGACACCATACCATCTACATATTATACCAGCATACCAAGTAGGCAAGCTTTTTGCTGCTCTTGTCGGACCGCTGCTGAGCGTAGGCCCGCCAATGCGTTGAATTGGCATGTCGTCCGGTAAGGGACCCCCGAGTCCGAGGGCCAGGTCGAGACTTCCAGCGTCCATGCCGCTATCGCCATCCCGATGCTGTTGCGCTGTCATTCCGCTTTCGTGAAGAGTTTCGGGCGTGAAGAATTTCGGGCGCCGGCAGGCGTACGAAAGTCCCCAAGGAAGGAACCCGCCGCACGGTTGCGATCAATAAAAGTGATTTGGAGGCGGTCAGCGCATTGCTTAAATCAGATTCCAAGATATACAGGCGCAATTTCGGATATGGAATTCGTATAGACTGGCCAATCGATGAGTCGCAATTTTTTGGTGATCGAACCTGAGGAAGGCATGGCCGTCCTCAAGGGGCTGGCCTCTTCGGCGCGCATCTCGATGCTGAAACTGCTGCATGAGAAAGGGCCGATGAATGTCAATGACATCGCCGCCCTGCTGTCGCTGCCGCAGTCGACGGTCTCGACCAATATACAGGTGCTCGAGGATGCTGGCCTGATCCGCACCGAGAACCAGAAGGCTAAGAAGGGCAGTCAAAAGATCTGCTATCCGACCGCTGAGGAAGTGCTCGTGGTCTTCAAGAGCGAATATCGTTCGCTCAAGAACGACGCGATCGAAGTGTCGATGCCGATTGGGCTCTACACTGGATTCGAGGTCACCGCGCCCTGCGGTCTCTGCTCGCCGGACGGGATCATCGGTCTCCTCGATGTGCCCAACACCTTCCTCGATCCGGACCGCATGAAGGCTGGTCTGTTGTGGTTCACCCGCGGCTTTGTCGAATACCAGTTCCCCAACAATGCCAAGCTCGCCAATGCCGAGATTACCGAACTCGAACTGGTGACGGAGTTGTCCTCGGAAGTGCCTGGCACCAGCGCCGATTGGCCCTCCGACATCACGCTGACGATCAATGGCGTCGATGTCGGAACGTGGACGTCACCCGGCGATTTCGGCGACAAGCGCGGCGTCTTCACGCCCTCCTGGTGGAAGCTCAAGGGCTCGCAATATGGCAAGCTGAAGAACTGGCGAATTTCCACCGACGGCACCTATGTCGACGGTGTCAGGATTTCAGAAACCAGCCTCGCCGCCCTCGACCTCAAGGGCCATCATTCAATCCGGGTCCGTATTGGCGTCAAGGACGATGCCAAGCGTCCCGGCGGCATCAATATTTTCGGCAAGGGATTTGGAAATTACGATCAGGACATCCTGCTCAGGATCAAAACCAATTGATATCACCAAATCGGGTCTCAAAAATAACGCAGCGATTTCAATATATTGGTTCCATTTACGACCGAGACTGTCGGTTAATTGTCAGACTTTTGGTGGTTTTTCGCTTGACGAATGGATCCTGCTTCCCTTTGATATCGAGTAAGATGATTTAAATCATCATTTGTGATATTTAGGGAGGAATGCATGAGGGCAGCCATAACGGCGCATCCGCACTATGTCGTCTCGGAAATCGATCCGAGGCTCTACGGATCCTTTATCGAGCATCTGGGGCGGGCGGTCTACACCGGCATCTATGAGCCCGGCCATCCGACGGCAGATGCCAACGGCATGCGTCAAGACGTCATCGATCTCGTCAGGGAACTCAACGTTCCGATCGTCCGCTATCCCGGTGGCAATTTCGTGTCCGCTTACAATTGGGAGGACGGTGTCGGCCCCAAGGAAGAACGCCCGGTGCGCCTCGACCTCGCCTGGCACACGTCGGAAAGCAACGAAGTCGGCCTGCATGAATTTGCCAACTGGTGCGCGTCCGCCAACACCGAGATGATGCTTGCCGTCAATCTCGGCTCGCGTGGCCTCGATGAAGCCCGCAACTTTCTGGAATATACCAATCATCCAGGCGGAAGTGAGTGGAGCGACAAGCGTATCGCCAACGGCCGCAAGGAGCCCTTCGACGTCAAGCTGTGGTGCCTCGGCAACGAAATGGACGGCCCCTGGCAGATCGGCCACAAGACCGCCGACGAGTATGGCCGCCTGGCCCATGAGACCGCCAAGGCCATGCGCGCTTTTTCCAAGTCGCTCGAACTGGTCGTATGCGGCTCTTCGAATGCCAAGATGCCAACCTATCCTGAATGGGAGGCGACCGTTCTCGACCATACCTATAACGAGGTCGACTATATCTCGCTGCACATGTATTTCGACAATGAAGCCAATGACGCGCCGAATTATCTCGCGATGAACGAGAAGCTCGACGGCTACATCGTCTCAGTCGCCGGCGTGATCGACTATATCAAGGCCAAGAAGCGCTCCAGCAAGCAGGTCTACATCTCGTTCGACGAATGGAACGTCTGGTATCATTCCAAAGAGCAGGACAAGAAGATCCTTGGCGGCAATGACGGCTGGCCCTTCGCCCCACCATTGCTCGAAGACATCTACAATTTCGAGGACGTGCTGCAGGTTGGCCTGATCCTCAACACCTTCATCCGTCGATCCGATGTGGTCAAGATCGCCTGCCTGGCGCAACTGGTGAACGTCATTGCGCCGATCATGACCGTTCCGGATGGCCCGGCATGGCGCCAGACGATATTCTATCCCTATCTCTTTGCCTCGATCTACGGTCGTGGCAATGCGCTGGATCTCAAGCTGGACAGCCCGACCTACAAGTCCACCGTCGCGGGTGAGGTTTCCTGCGTCGACGTGGCCGGCGTGCATGACACCAAAACCGGCCATGTCACCTTCTTCGCCGTCAACCGCCATTCGAGCGAGGCGATCGAAACCGTGATCGACATCAGCGGTTTCGGTGCGGCTGACCTCGCTGATCACCAAGTGATAACGCACGCGGATTTGAAAGCCGTCAATTCGGCCGGGAACCCCGGCAATGTCGGGCCCAAGAGGGGGGAGGGCGCCTCGGTGGCTGGCGGCAGACTGAGCCTATCGCTGCCGGCCTATTCCTACCAGATGATCCGCCTGAAACTCTGATCTCGGGCGGACCATCGAAAAGTGCATGCGCTGAGGAGGAGCGTCGACGTGACGGCCGATATCGAAATCAGGAATGTGAGCAAGCATTTCGGTGCCATGGCGGTGCTGGAGGATCTGTCGCTGTCCATCAAGGCACGCGAATTCATCGTGTTTCTCGGGCCGTCCGGGTGCGGAAAATCGACGCTTCTGCGAATGATCGCAGGCCTCGAAACTGTCGATACTGGCGAGATCGCCATCAACAACGAACGTATCGATCATCTGCCGCCGGGCAAGCGCGGCATTGCCATGGTGTTCCAGTCCTATGCGCTTTATCCGCACATGAGCGTGCGCGACAACATGGCATTCGGGCTCGAGAATATCGGCATGCCGCGCGACCTCATCGACGCGCGCATAAAGGAGAGCGCCCGCATCCTCGAAATGGAGCACCTGCTCGAGCGCAAGCCGGGCCAGCTCTCCGGCGGTCAGCGGCAGCGCGTCGCCATCGGCCGTGCGATCGTCAAGGAGCCGAAGGCCTTCCTGTTCGACGAGCCGCTCTCCAATCTCGATGCGGCATTGCGGACCCGTACCCGCATCGAGCTTGCCCAACTGCACCAGCGCCTGCAATCGACGATGATCTTCGTCACCCACGACCAGGTTGAGGCGATGACGCTCGCCGACCGCATTGTCGTCATGAACAATCGCAAGATCGAGCAGATCGGCTCTCCCATGGAAATCTACGACCGCCCGGCGACCAAATTCGTCGCAGGCTTCGTCGGCGCACCGGCGATGAATTTTGTCGAGGCGACGCTTGACAGATCGAGCCGGAATGCCACGGTCAGGTTTGCGGACGGGATAGCGGTTCAGACCGAGATCGCCTCCGGCCAGACGATCGATGGCAAATACACTTTCGGCATCCGTTCGGAAGACGTGCGCATCGCTCCCGCCGGGCAGGGCAATGCCGATGGCGTGGTCGATGTGCTTGAGCGGCTCGGCGAACGCACCTTGGTCTACGCCCGGCTCGGCGACGGCCAGCAGATCGTCGGCTCGGATGCTGGCAACAGCCGCGTCGCGGTCGGCGACAAGGTCGGGCTCGCCTTCGACGGGCGGAAATCGCATCTGTTCGGCGAGACCGGTCGCGCCTGGCACGCGAGGGAGGTCTGACATGGACGACCGACGGGCGACGCCGCGCACCGCGCTTCCGGCCGCCGGCGTCAGAGCTGCAAGCGTCGATATCTACGCGCCGCAATGGCGAAACTTCATTTTCGTCGCGCCGTTCCTGTTCTTCTTCACGACGCTTCTGCTGGTCCCGCTGTTCTGGGGAATGTGGCTGAGTTTCCACAAGGCCGACACATTCTCATCCGGAAACTTCGTCGGTTTCGGCAACTATATCAGGCTGTTTCACGACAAGGTGTTCCTGCAATCGGTCTGGAATACCTTCTACTTCGTGCTCCTGACGGTGCCGACCCTGGCACTGATCGGCCTTTTTCTCGCGCTTTGCCTCAACCGCCGCACGCGCACTGCCGCTGTGCTGCGGACCCTGTTCTTTTCCTCCTCGGTGCTGTCGGTTACCATCGTCACACTGATCTGGCGCATCGTGTTCATTCCGAATGTCGGCCTGCTGTCGACGATCTACGGATGGTTTGGTGCCACCGCCCCAGCCTTCATTTCCGATCCAAGCCTTGCCATGATCGGTATCGCCATTGCCACTGTCTGGTGGTGCATCGGCCTGCCGATGATGCTCTTTCTCTCGGCCCTGCAGCAGATCCCGCAGGATATCTACGAAGCGGCGGCCCTCGACAATGCCAATCGCTGGCAGACCTTGCGCTCAATCACGCTGCCGTCGATCAAACGCACTTTCGTCCTGGTGATCATCATCCAGATCGTGCTGCAATTCCAGCTGTTCGGCCAAGCCTGGCTGATGACGCGCGGCGGTCCCAACAACCTGACCAAGCCAATCGTGCTCTACATCTATGACACCGCATTCCGCCGCTGGGATCTCGGCATGGGTGCCGCGGCATCGGAAATCCTCTTCATCCTCATCCTGATCGCGGCCATGGCCCAGTACCTCGTCGCACGCAACAAGGCAGACCAGGCATGAGTGCTCCAGCCACTTCCATCAAGGGGCGGGCATTTGGCGACCGCGTGTTGTTGGCCCTCGTCATCCTGCTTTCGATCGTCATGATCGCCCCGGTTCTGTGGGTCATCGGCCTGTCGCTCAAGGAAAATGCCGAGCTGATGGCCGATCCGAATTCGGTGTTTCACGCGCCCTACACCCTCAAGAACTACCTCAACACCATCGGCACCTCGTCCGTATTCCTCTGGGTGGGCAACAGCATCGTCGTCTCGGGCGGATTGACACTCGGCACGCTGGTTTTGTCATCGCTCGCCGGCTACGGTTTTGCACGGCTGAACTTTCCCGGCCGAAACGTCCTGTTCGTGATCGTGCTCTTCGGTCTGGCGGTTCCGGAACAGGCCGTGCTTGTCGCCCGCCACCAGATCTTCAGCATACTGAAGTTCCACAACACCTATCACGGGCTCATTCTCCCCGGCCTGTCGGCTTCGTTCGGCGTCTTCCTGATGACCCAATATTTCAAGGCCATCCCGAAGGAGCTGGACGAAGCCGCCATGCTGGACAATGCCAGCCGCTTCAGGATTTTCTGGAAGGTGCTTTTGCCACTCACGGTGCCTGCACAGGCAACCCTCGGCATCTTCACCTTCCTTGGCGCGTGGAACGACTATTTGTGGCCGCTGATCTCGGCAACCAAGAAGGACATGTACACGCTGACCGTCGGTATGGCTTCGACACAGACCAATTTCGCCCAGTCTGAAGGCATCGGCTTTCTGATGGCGCAGGCGGTGTTCGCCGGCGCGCCGATCCTCATCGTCTACCTCTTTTTCCAGAAATACATCGTCACGGCCGTCTCTGGCGCCGCAGTCCGATAACGAAATTGCCCGACTGCAGGCGGCGGGGAGTGCGCCGCGGCGATGGAAAGCATGAAGCCAATCCAGGGTGGAGAGGCGGAAACTCAGTAGGAGGAACTGATATGAAAATGCAGAAAATACTGTTTGCCGCGGTCTCCGCGGGGGTAATGATGCTCGCCAGCCCGAGCCTTGCAGCGACGGAACTGACCGTGCAGCGCTTCTTCGGTGCCTGCGATGCCAATTTCGGCACCAACACCGATGTAGGCAAGGCCGTCGGCGAATGCGGCATCATCACCTCGCTGATCAACAAGTTCAACGCCGACAATCCCGACGTGCACGTCAATGTCACCACCGTGGAATGGCCGGGCTATGACCAACTGACTGCGCAGTTCGCTTCGGGCGATGCTCCAGACATCGTCACGATCCACGAATCCGCGCTGTCGGACTATCAGTCCAAGGGCCTGTTGATGCCACTCGATGACCTCTTGAAGTCCGTCGGCGTCGCACCTGAAGCCTTCACGGACGCAGCGCGCAACGGCGCCACCAAAGACGGCAAGATCTATGGCTTGCCGATCGACAGCTGGACGATGCTCTATCACATCAATATGGACCTCTTTAAACAGGCCGGTCTTGTCAATGCCGACGGCACTCCGATGCTTCCGAAATCGCCTGAGGAACTGCTCGCCCAGGCCGAACAGTTCAAACAGAAGACCGGCAAGCCCTACTTCGTTCAAAACCTGGCCAATGAGACGGCACTCTACACGCGCAATCTCTACACCTATCTCTTCCAGCAGGATTCCGACTTTTTTGCCGATCCCAAGCATGTGAAGCTGAATACGCCGGAAGCCAAGAAGGTCGTCGAGATGTACAAGGCGATCTTCGACAAGGGCTACACCACCAAGGACCTCGACTACGGCGGCGCTATCAACGCCTTCCTTGCCGGTGAGGGTGGCGTTCAGCTCAACGGCACGTGGGTTGTCGGCGACAACAATGCCCAGTCCGAAACCAAGGGCACGGCGCTCAACAAGGGCGGCTACGCGGTCTACCCGTATCCGCAGCTGTTTGGCGGCGCCCATGCGCAATATGCCGATGGCCACACCTGGGCAGTCTCGCATAAGGACCGCACGCCGGAACAGACCGCGGCCATCGGCAAGTTCCTGAAGTTCTTCGCCGACAACGATTTCGAATGGTCGCGCACCGGTCACCTGCCGGCATACAAGGCCATCATCACCTCGGACGCCTTCAAGGCGCTGCCGCATCGCAACACGATTGCCGCCATCTCCGATCTCGGCAGGCCGCTGCCGTCAGCGGTGCAGCGTCAGTTTGCGATCCAGGACATTGTCGGCGAAGAGATGAGCGCCGCAATCACTGGCCAGAAAGACGTCGATGCCGCGCTTGCGGACATGGAAAGCCGAGTCAACGAATTGCTCGCCAACATCTGACCACGGGTTTCCGGGAAGTTATCCCGACGCCCCCGCGGCTGGAAACAGTCGTGGGGGCCCATCTAGATCAATGACATAGCTGGTCTCAAAACAATCGAGCGGGAGTGAGGGGAGGGTGTTGTTAGAAAAGTCCCTATCGATTCAGCGGTTTACACGCGATCTCGTACTGACGCCCTATAGCTAGACGCTTAGGCGACGAAGCGGACCACGCCACCATCCACGCGCAGAGCCGCGCCAGTGGTTGCGGAGGCCTGCTCTGAGCACACGTAGATGATCATGTTGGCGACCTCGTCGTTGGTCGCGAACCGCTGGATGAGGGTGGTCGGACGCATCGCCTTCAGGAAGCCCTGCTCGGCTTCTTCTTGCGTGATTCCGGTTGCCTCAGCCTGCTTGGCCATGAAGTCACCCAGGATCTCGGACCGGGTAGGTCCCGGCAGGACGGCGTTGACGGTGACACCCGTGCCCGCGACCGCCTCGGCAAGACCGCGCGAGACCGCCAGCTGCGCGGTCTTGGTCATGCCATAGTCGAGCATCTCCTTGGGGGTGTTGACTGCGGACTCGCTGCTCACGAACACGACGCGGCCCCAGCCCTTCGCCACCATGCGCGGCACGTAGTGGCGCGTCATGCGCACGCCGCTCATTACGTTCAGCTGGAACAGGCCAAGCCAGTCCTCATCGGGGATCTTGGCGATGTCCTCGACGCTGTTATAGTCCCGGATGTGAGCCGTACCGAGGTTGTTCACGAGTATATCGGCGTCGGGCGCTTGCGCGAAGAATGTGTCGGCGCCCTCCGCGGTCGACAGATCGGCGGCGACGCCGGAGATCTCTCTGTCCGGGAAAGACTGGCGCATCTGCCGCACCGCCTCGTTGACCCGGGCATTTCCACGGCCATTAATGACGACCGACGCCCCGGCACGAGCTAAACCCTCTGCGGTGGCGCGCCCGATGCCTGCCGTCGACCCGGTGACGATCGCCGTGCGGCCCTTGAGTTCGATATTCATGTCATTCATCTCCAACCTTGGCCGGCACAGCCATCGCTGCGCTCAATGAGTTAATGCCTAGGCGGCAGGGCCGCCCAAGCATCAGGATAAACGGGCTAACCTGCCTTATTCGCGACTTCCGCCTCCGCCGCGCGTGCGAGGCTTTCGACCCATTCCTGGTGATAGCGGTAGAGCGCACCGGGATGCTTGCGTCCGAGTTCCTCGAGGAACCAGGGGCCTTGCTGTGTCTCCTCGGTCAGCACATGGCAACCATCGCTCGTGGGAGTGATGACCCAGCCGTGGTACGCGCTTGAGCCGGTCGCGTCGCCATCGACGGTCGTCGCCCACGCAAGCCTGTGGAAGGGCTCGCATTCCGTCACGATCAAACTCATCGGGAATCCAACCGTCACCCGGCTATACTTGGTTCCGAGCGCAAGTTCCGGATCGTCGGTCAGAACCTTGACCTGATCCTCGGCCGGAAAGTAGCTCGACCAATTTTCGGCGTCGACAAGCAGCCTCCAAACCACTTCAGGGGGCGCCTTCACGTCGATGTCGTTGAGCGCGTAGAGAGTCGACGTTCCCGGATCATACCGCTCGGGCCAAATTACATGGTCGTACACCGGTCATTGCTCCTTCTTGAACAAATCCTGGAAGATGAGCTGGCCCCAAACGCGGCCGCGTGCGTGCACCAGCGCGCCACCCTCGCTGAGCTTTCCCAGCTTGACGGGTGCGAACCCGAGTTGTTTGGCCAGGGCCCCCACGGGACCAATCGCGTCCTCATCGTCGCTCGACAGAAAGACGACCCGGTGTCCGCCCTCGACGGTCGGATCGGCAGCCAGGGTGGCCGCAATCAGGTGATTGAAACCTTTCACGAACTTGGCGCCGGTGAACGCCTTCGCGACGAAGGCGGAGGACGGGAGACCGTCCAACTCCTCAGGGGGAACTAACGCGTTCATCGCGTCGATGACCGTCTTGCCTTTCCAGCTCGGCAGGGCCTTCGCAACCTCGCGATGCTCCCCGAACGGGACCGCCAAGATGATTGTGTCGGCCTCGAGTGCATCCCGCAGCGACTTGGCGACGACCGTGGGTCCAATCGCCCGAGCCTGCGGCGCCAGCGCCTCGGGCGGCCGGCGGCTCGCGACGGCCACTTCGATGTTTTTACGGGCGAAGGCGTGGGCGAGGGCCTGGCCTATCTTACCGAATCCTACAATCGCATAGCTCATAATACTTCTCCGATCCGTGTTGATATTGGCTCCCCGGCCCTCAACGGCGCCGGGTTATCCGTTCTGCTTTATGGCGATCTTTGCGTAGACGTCCCGTCGTGAACGACTCCGGCGCGGCCGGACCGACCGTTCAGCGCGGAAGTCGTTCGACCATGGACACGCTGGTTCCCGCCGATCAGCCGCTTCCCGCGATCCGGCGCGATTTCAGATGGCCGAGAAGCCTCCGTCGACAGACAATTCCAGCCCATTCACGAAGCTCGAATCGTCTGAAGCAAGAAACAGCGCGGCCGCCGCAATTTCCTCAGGACGCCCCATCTTTCCCCGCGGGATCAGGGATTCGAACATCTGCTTCGCCTCTTCGGTGAGAACTTGGTCCTGCATCGGTGTGGCGATCGGCCCCGGGTGCAGCACGTTCACCCGGATATTCCTGCCCTTCAGTTCGTTGAGCCACCCGCGTGCGAATGCGTGCAACGCCGCCTTGCTCGCCGCATACACGCTGTAGCCGGGAAAACCTTTCAGCGAAGCAACTGATCCGGTCATGAAGATCGATCCGCCATCGTTGAACAGCGGCAACGCCTTCTGAACCGTGAACAGCGTGCCGCGCGTATTCAGGCCGAAGGTCGCATCGAAATGCTGCTCGGTAATCTCGCCCAGTGGGACGGCTTCGCCCGTGCCGGCGCTCGCATACAGGACGTCGATCTTGCCCTTTTCCCGCTTGACTGTATCGAACAGGCGGTCGAGGTCGTCGAGATTGGCCGCATCGCCGCGCACGCCGGTCACGTTCCGGCCAATCAGCATGATGGCCTCGTCCAGCGCCTCCTGCCTCCGGCCCGTGATGAAAACGTAGGCGCCTTCTTCGACGAACCGCTTGGCGCTCGCCAGCGCCATGCCGCTCGATCCACCCGTGATAACTGCAACCTTACCTTCAAGCTTTCCCATGACTTCTCCTTTCGTGGTGTCGAGACAGCATCTGCCTCCGAGGACCTCGAAATGGGTCCGCTGGCGTCAGTTGGTGAGTGCGGAAACGCGCACATCGGTGGTGCAAAATCGATCCGGCTGGACGACTGACGCCAGCCGCGCGACGATCTGTTTCCGCCATTCGGAACTGGGCGGCGCTCGTTGACATAAGCTATGATGACCGCCGTACTGCTGTACGATGCGTTGGATACGGGCTTTGGGAAGGCGCACCGCACGGTGCGGGATTGCACCATGATCGACTGGGATGACATTCGCCATTTTCTTGCCGTGGCACGCGGTGGCTCGGTGCGGGCTGCCGCCGAGGGCCTCGGGGTGTATCACTCGACCGTGCTGCGACGCATCGCTCAGCTCGAGGAACGCCTCGGGGCTCGGATGTTCGAAAAGCTGCCTTCGGGCTATCGCCTGACGACTGCGGGCGAGGAGGTCCTGGAGCTCGCGAACCAGATGGAAGCGTCGTCGCACCAGCTGGAGACCCGCGTTTTCGGGCGCGACCAGAGCGTGCGCGGGCTTCTGCGGGTGACGTTGGCTCCGACCCTCGCGACACACCTGCTCATGCCGGACTTCGCCGAGTTCGCGCGTCTGCATCCGGACATCGAGATGGAAATCTCATCGTCCGGCGAGCTGGCAAATCTGACCAACCGAGAGGCCGACGTGGCGATCCGCGTCGTCTACGACCGCAAGACCCTGCCGCTCAATCTTCACGGCCTGAAAGGGCCGGAGCTGTTCGGCCACGTCTACATGTCCCGCGATCGACTGGCCGCATGGCGTGCGGGCGCGCCTGATCCCATCCGGTGGATCGTCATAAGCATTCATGGAATTCCGGATTGGGCCAGCGAGGGTGAGGTTCGCACGACGGGGGTTCCGTTCAGGACCACGGATGCCGAGGCGCAGATCGTTGCTGTACGGCAAGGGCTCGGGATCACGACACTGCCGTGCTTCGTCGGAGATGCCGACCCTCTGCTGGTGAGGGTGCCGGGCACCGACTTGCACATGTACGGAACGCTCTGGCTTCTCACGCAGGGGGAGACACGCAAGACGAAGCGCGTGCAGCTCTTCACTGAGTTCGTATCCCGCAGGCTCGCCGCATACGGTCCGCTTCTCGCGGGGCTGTCCATATCGCGCGACTGACGCCCGGCAGCTCGCCGGCGACGCTTGCCGTAATGCGGAGAACTCCCCAGAAATAAACCGACCGTCTTTGAAACCGACCAGATCGAGGATCGCCGAAATTCTCCTCCGAATTCAAGAGCAAGAATTTCCGACGGATCCGGGATACGGTTCTTCATCGCCAGCGGAAAATTTTCCTCGATGGATCAATGCGTTATGATGCTTTAGAAAAATCGAGTGGGAGTAGGGAAGACCGCGAAACGGTCCTTTTAGCGTTACATGGCACACCCGTTCGAGGCCGGACCGATGGAGCTCCGCGCTCACTTTCACTTGAACCGTTGCGTACGCAACAAGTCCTGCAATCGGCGCGGCAGTTGCGGCGAGGCGTGCAATTGCTTGCAGCTGTTCTCCCATTGCCGGAGATATTCGGCGATCGGAATACTGGCTCGGCCGGGCCAGCGGTTGAGTGCGCCCAGCGCCTCGACGCAGTCCGGCGCGCGGTCGTATTCGCTGAGGATGGTCAGCGACATCGCCTGGGCGAATGGATTGAGCGCGGGCATCTCGATCTCGCCGCGATGGTCGGCGAACCACGCCGCGGCATCGCGCGTGAGCCCCTGGCTTTCAGCGAGGGCCGCATAGCGGTCGATAATGTCCTGGCGATACCGGGCGATGGCATCGCCGAAGGCGTTGTCGCCGGCGAAGGGCGGGGCGTCCTTCCAGCTTTTCGCCAGGCGCCCGAGCCCGCGCAGCGAGTGGGCCTCCACCATGGCTTCCTCGATCCATTGGCAAGGGGGCGCTGGCTTGGCGTCCGGCTGCCAGCTGTTGCAGAGCACGTGGCCGAGCTCGTGCCCGAACTGGTAGGCAAGCTTCGACCAGTCACGCTCGCCGATGTCGACAATGATCCACGCCATGCTACTGCCGTCCGGATGCAGCCAGACGGCCGGCGTGCCGGAAGTGTGCTCGTCGACACGCAGCCGCGTCGGCTGGCGGTCGGACAGCAGGCGGACCCCATCCAGGCAGGCGTGCCGCATGCGCTCGACGACCTGCTGGGCCGCACCAGGCAGCATGCGCCCCCAGTCCCCGGCAAGCTCGATGGGGGCGGTGAGGAGGGTTGGCTGCGGGCCGGCCGGGGATTGTTGGGGAGACATAGCCGCGTAGCCTGTGCTCCAACCACCCAAGCGTGTCAACGCTACCGCTGCTAGGCTGTCGGCAGCTGAACCCGCAAGCAATGTCAGGAGATTTCGTCGCTGCAACTTCGAACCCCGATGTCACGACTTCAGCCTAATGTGGCTCTGCAAAGCGAAAAATAGGAACTCCCAGCTTGTTCTGCTATCGGCCGAGGTCTAAGGCGTAGGCCAGCTTGAAAGTTGAACTACTCGGAAGCGGCTAAGGGGCGTGAGAGTGGGCGAGGCGATCTTTTCCAAAACGTATGTTGGAGATGCTTTATCAAGCTGGCAGGTCGTCCACGAGCTGTCGACTCATATCGTCGGCGGAGCTTTGGTCGTTTGCGATAGTGACCACCGCGACTGGCATCTTCTACGACTTCACGATTCAGCTTTTCTGTTTCGAATGGTTCGGATGAAGTGCGTTGTCAGATTCTTCCCCACGACCACCACAAATTTCTATATCCATCATTACGGTTCTTTGGATGTTGCAGAAATTGCGTTCGACGGCACCATAATAAATAAGGGCATCAGTCACAACATTTCGATCAATGTTCGTCCAGATGACGCGATCGAGATCGATGTGAGCTTTTTGAATTGTCACGGGTCTCTCTCAATAGGTTGCTCCGACAATAGTCGTCCCGTTTATGCCGGCACTGGACTCGAACAGTTTGCACTCTTGAGCGTTCTGGTTGAAACGTTTGATGCATACCCCGAGTTGTCTCGCACGCCGGCGGAGGAGAGGATCACACTCGTCGACGTTGGCGGCCAAGGCGGGCTACAACTCAAGTGGATGCTACGAGCCGATTGTATCACGCCCGTCGTGTTCGAACCCTTGTCGTCGGAAGCGACCGTGATACGCCAAACCCTTGCTCGGATTCCGGGCACGCAGGTGGTAGAAAAGGCGCTGGCCAACACGTCTGGCCCCCAAAAGCTGTATGTCACCGCCGGATCCTACTGCTCATCCTTACGAGAGCCAAACTTTGATATCTTACAGCACTACTCAGTAGGCCGTGTCTTCAAAGTTGTCGATATTCAAGAGGTCGACTGTGCTCGGTATGACGAGTTGTTCCGTGCAGGAGCGGTTCCGTCACCGGATGTTATAAAAATAGACGTCCAAGGTCTTGAATACGAAGTTCTGCTTGGTTTCGGCCATCTTCTGGAATCGTGTTTGGCTATAGAGTTAGAAACGCATGTTGTTCCGATATATCACGGACAAAAGCTTCTTGGTGACATAGTCGATATTCTTGGTGATTTTGGTTTCGCTCTACGCCAGCTTAATCAAGTACCGCACTTCGATGGCGATGCAGTCGAATTTGACGCTCTCTTTACCAAGAGGCGCGATAAGGTCGCCGCTCTCTCCAGTCTAGCAAAGAGAAAATTTGCTGTAGCCAGCCAAGTGCTAGGAATACCTCCTTACCCGTGAGGCATGGATGCAGCGACGGTCGCTACCGAGATAGAGTCCTAGTTCTGGAACCTCAACAGCTTGTCCTCATTCCAAGCTCCCCCCTGATCCGCCGCCACTCGATCTGAAGGTTGCTCGTCGTCCAGAATGACCAGTGGTGGCATGCAAAGGAAAGCTTGCATCGAGCCATATGCAGCACACATCGCGCAGTCGATACCCGTGTCGTCAAGGACGACGGCAGTTCCAGGAAATGGGATTAGCCTTCTTCGTAGCGGCAGGCATTTTTCCAGAAGTATCCGCGCACCTCTTGGTGTGATTGTGTAGGCCTGAAGCCCAAATGAATGCTCAACCTTGATGAGGGATCTGGCGAATTTCTCGGACTGAAACAAGGCAGTTCTATTGGTATATCGGCGATCGTAGAAATCCAGCTTGGCCTTCGAGAAACCAAAATCCAACCAAATGAAAGATGGATCAAATATCCAGCCCCACTGTATCATATCCCAATCCGCTGGTGCTTGAGATAAAATATCGGCGGATTCCTCCATGAATCGAAACGATGATCGAACATCGTCTTCAAAAATGGTTATTGTCTTGTTCTCTGAAGCCGACAGCTTCCACAAGTTGATATGCGATAGAGCGCATCCCAGCGTGCCCGGGGGATACGGACAATCACTGGTGATCAGCCCTTCCTCGACGAGCGCCGCCCTGTCGAGAGAAGTGCCGTCAACGGCCGATACGCGAACCGTATTGTGCATCAGATGCCAGTTGTTGCTTTGATACCTGCTCCAGCGCTCGACGCTGCGGTCGAGGTTTATCAGGTGAATTTTCGGCGAACCCGTAGGCTCGACAGGTCGAGCTGGCATCGTCCCGGAGCCCGAGAGGGTGATGCCAATGAATGCGGGGGTGTCGCCCGCACCGTGCAACAGTGCTCGAGCGCGCTCGATCCCGTCACTCACATGGTATTGGCCGTCGCCAAAGGTGATGTAGCCATAGACTTGTCGGTTGTCCATATACTGGACGACGCCGGCCTTCCTGGCGCTGTCGGCAAAGATGACGTACTCGTACCGGGATGTGGCATCCTCATATGTCAGTTCGATCAGCACATCGGCGCGGACGAGATAGGTGCAGTGCACGAGCGGCATCTCGATAATGCCGCGCACATGGCGGTTGAGCACCCAGCCATATTGATCGCACTGCATATAATAGCCGTTCGCATCGATCTCGGCGTGATAGTTCGAATAGTATTGGCCGGGCGAGATGGAGCGAAGCAGGGGAGCGACGATGGGCAAGTCGAGCGCGACAAGTTCCCGCAGCGTGGCCGGCCGTACGAAATTGTCGACGTCGACAACGAAATAGAAATCGCAGCCGTGCTGGAGAGTTTTCCGCAAGCTTATGTTGCGGATTCGACCGAGCACTCTGAAGCGCGTCTCGTTCCATTCGTGCTCGCCAAACTGCTCCACACGATCGGATACGTCTGAGGCATCGAACTCAACCGCCGCATAGAGGTGGCCCACACGCTCTACCCATTCGCGCAATATGTGCTCGGTCCTGTCGGTGTTGTTGTTCGTCCTGATGTAGAGGACGATCGACTCCTTCGGGTAGTCGAGCGCCTCGATGCACTCAAGGTAAAGCGGCAGTGCCGGCTCCTTCTGCTTTGCCAAGATTGCTATGAGGACGCGTGGGGTGCCCTTGATGCGCGATCGCAACGAACGCTGCGGGATGAGCTTGTGCTGTTCAACCAAGCTCTCGGCGCCGAACCTGCCCAAAGCCGCTGGCTCGCCGACCTGAAGCTTGTCGGCGGCAAAGCGCGCGTTGGCCACCACGCGTTTCAGCATGTCTGCTGGCAACTTGTCGCTGGCGAGCAATTTCAGACAGGCGTCGAGCGATTCCCGGTAAGCGCCTGTCCAGTAGGCATTGACAGCAAACTCGTCGAGCAGTCCGTGGTCGTAGACCCAGGGCTGTACGAAAAGTCCAGCGGGTTGGGTAAGGCCGAGCCCTCGACGCGCAAATTCCATTCCTTCCGCATTCCGACCCTGGTGGCGGCAATAGAGGCTCGCGGCGTGAAGAGCCTCCGCGCGGGTGGGAACGATCTGCGTCGCACGCTCAAATACGGCAACGACCTCGTCGAATGGCCGTGCCAGCGCTGCCATGAGATTGCCCGCCTCGAGCAGGCTGACATAGACCTCCTCGTCCCAAAAACCCAGCTCGGCACGCTTCAGATAGTTCGCCAGCGATTTTTCACGTTCACCGCAATCCCTGTAGCTCTGCGCCAAATAGAAAGTGTATCGCGAAACAAGGAAGGGATCGGTCTCCGTTGCAAGCGCATTTTCAAGAACAGCCGCGTCGTCTTGGTACTTTCGGGGGTTTTGGCTGCGTGCTCCGCCACGCCCCGTCGCCACGCGAAATCCCTTGGCGGTCTCGCGTGTGAGATTGCCAGGAGGGGCCTCGAGATATTCGTGCAGCACGCCCTTGAACGAGAACGGCAGCCGGTTGCGGCAGATCTGCGGGCGATAAAACGAAATGCCACCATGGGACACCTCGAGGTCGTATAGATCGTGTTCCATCCGCGACTTGAACTCGATCGGATCGAAGCCGGGGTCCTGGACCACAGTGTCGTCCGCGTCGATGATCATGGCGTAGTCGACCGTCTCGACTTCACGCAGCCGGTCAAGGGCGAAGGTCCGGTTGTAGGCGAAGTTCCGCCAGGGCTCGTCGATGACTGCGCCGTTGACATCGTGCGTGCTCAGGAAAGTACGGATGAGATCCTGCGTGCCGTCCCCGGAGCCTGTGTCGACGACGAGCACATAGTCAACGAGAGGAAGCGCGCTGGCGAGGCATTGCAGGATGACCTTTGCCTCGTTCTTGACGATCATGCATAGGCCGATGGTGCTCATGCTAATCCCTCGGCGGAGCGGCGTTGGTTACACGCTGCTCGAAATTTGTTGAAGGGGGACGGTTCGCAAGACACATTCCGCGCGGCCTCGGCCATTTGCATGGCGTTTGTTGCAGAGATCGATCGCCCCTTCCTGTTCAGCATCTCAACCCTATCCATTGTTAGCCAGCGGTTTCCGTCACGGCAAGGGGGCTCGTGTTCACCCTTGCACCCGGGGGGTGCGAACAGACGTTCCCGTCGGCTCAACCGCTGACGCACAAATTCTTCCGCGACATCGAGGGTTCGACGCGAGCCCAGGGACGTCTTTAAGCCTCGGTTTTTTCAAGGCGTTTGGGCCATGCGCGCCATTTCGATCTCGGCCGAAAAGTAGTTGCTTGTCCTCAACAATTAATAAATCGTTAACTTCGTTATTTACAAGTTGCTAAATTTAGATTTTACTAATGTCTTGTGCATGGGAAGGTAGCCGCGGACCGGGCAGAGGGCCTGTCGGCTACGCAGTCTACAAGACCAGGAGAGTATCTGGAGCAAGTTACTTTGTGCGTTGAGGGCGCGCAGGGCCAAATCACTTCGTGCGTTAGGGCGCATGGGGCGTTTGTTGACGTGCTGGAGAGACGTCGTATCGCCTTGAACTCAAGGCCAGCGTTTTCCCAACCTGATATTCCCTCGCGAGTAGTCAGTTCCCTCGCAAGTCGTCGTCGAGAAATCGGCACGTGCGTTACGGGAGTTGGCTGTGGTTGGCGTGATACCAAGTACGAAACGATGCGCTCGCGACGCCGGTTCGGCTTCGATCAGTCCCCCAATTATCCGCACCGGGCCACTAGCCGGGATTGTCCCGAGATTGACGGGTTTTCCTCTGCGCCCTGTGGATCGCAGCGCGTCTGCGAACTTCACACCCACCTCATTGAACACGTTCGATCGAGCAGCGCGAAGACGCCGTCAAGTCTTGCGCGCCGGTCTCGTCACCCTGCGCGTCGCCGGTTGGCTTGCGGAGCTGCAGCCAACGTGGGTCGAGACTTTGTCGATCCGCCGATCCGCGAAGGTCGCATGCGCTCGGCGGCGATTGGAACCAGCAGTTGAAATCTAAGATACGAAACAGGAGGAAGCTGCGGCATGGCCGCAGCCGACGAGGAGGACATGATGAGCTACACGGCAGGATTTGCGGTCATGGAAGTCACAGTTCGGGGCGTTTTGCCGATCGGCGACACGACCGAAAATGCACCTTATTTCATTCTGGACACGGCCAAGAGCGCGATCGTCGGTCAGGTCATTCTGCCCAAAGCCGTCAAGCGAAGCCTCGCCGTCGCTCTCACCGCCAAAGTCCCAAGCACCGCCGGTTCACTTGCCATTGGAACGTTTGATGATGGCGGGAATTTCCAGGCCGCCAGCTTCCTTCGCGTCGAGACCCCAGCCGTAGAACGTCCCGACGACGCCGTCGGGCCGGCCGGAAGGTGACGCGTCTCAAGCCCCTTGTCCCCAGCGCTCGCCGGCCAGGCCGGTGGGCTGTGTCCCCGTGAATTGAATTCGAAGCCAACAGGAGCCAGTCATGGCCCGTGCCTCTGAAATTCTTTTTGTCGATCCTTCAGTCTCCGACCTCCAGACGGTTCTCGGCAACCTGCGCCCCGAGATTCAAGCGATTGTGCTCGACGGCCGCCGGCCGGCGGCGCAGCAGATCGCTGCCGCGCTCGCAGGGCATGCAGGGCTCGATGCAGTGCACGTGATTGCGCATGGCGCGCCTGGCCAGGTTAGCTTCACTGCAGGAGAGTGGTCGACCGCCACATTGAAGGAAGAGGCTGAGGATCTTGCCGCAATCGGCCGGGCGCTTGCCGCTGATGGCGAACTGCGGCTGTGGAGCTGCGAGACGGCATCGGGCAATGGGGGCGAGACCTTCGTGGCGGCGCTAGAAGAGGCCGTCGGCGCGGACGTCTGCGCGTCGAGATCGCTGGTTGGCGCAGCCGCACTAGGCGGCGCATGGGAGCTGTCCGCGCGCGTCAACGCACCCGGGCCGCTGCCGCCGCTGACTTCAGCTGGCGCACTAATTTATACAGGAGTGCTTTCGGTTGATCTGACTCTCACCGGCAACTTAACCACGCAGAATGGAAGTGCCAGTATAAATACGTACTATTTAGTAGACATTACGGCCGATCCTGATCTGTTGGTAGGTAGTTTTCCGCTTCCGCAGTCTGGAAATGGAGTTGTCAGCGAATTTGCAGTGACGATAACAATTCCAGATCCGACTCATACTTATAAAATATATGATAGCGGTTTTAATTTGTACGGAACGCTTACACCTGGAGCTGGAAATACGTATAATTTTGCTGATGGGCCGATCTTGGGCCCCGCCAATGGGAACGGGGGCAATCAATTTGATATTGGCACTTTCAGCACCAGTACTGTAGGCGCAACGGGTCCGGCTGGCGCGACCGGCTCGACTGGAGCAACTGGCGCGACCGGCTCTACCGGAGCCACAGGTGCAACCGGTGATACCGGAGCGACAGGCTCTACGGGTTCTACCGGATCGACTGGAGCCACAGGAGCAACCGGTGATACCGGAGCGACCGGCGCGACCGGCTCCACGGGAGCCACAGGTGCAACTGGTGATACCGGAGCGACAGGCTCAACCGGTTCGACCGGATCGACTGGAGCCACAGGAGCAACCGGTGATACCGGAGCGACCGGCTCGACCGGAGCAACTGGCGCGACCGGCTCTACGGGAGCCACAGGTGCAACCGGTGATACCGGAGCGACAGGCTCGACCGGTTCGACCGGATCGACTGGAGCCACAGGAGCAACCGGTGATACCGGAGCGACCGGCTCGACCGGAGCAACCGGCTCGACCGGTTCTACGGGAGCCACAGGTGCAACCGGTGATACCGGAGCGACCGGTTCGACCGGTTCGACTGGTGTGACCGGTTCGACGGGCTCGACCGGATCGACTGGAGCAACCGGCTCGACCGGTTCTACGGGAGCCACAGGTGCGACCGGTGATACCGGAGCCACAGGTGCAACCGGTGATACCGGAGCCACGGGTGCAACCGGTGATACCGGAGCGACAGGCTCTACTGGTGCGACCGGTTCGACCGGCTCGACCGGTTCTACGGGCTCGACCGGTACAACGGGCTCGACCGGCTCGACTGGCTCGACGGGTGCGACGGGTGCGACTGGTGCGACTGGGTCGACTGGTTCAACCGGTGCGACCGGATCGACGGGTTCGACCGGCTCGACCGGAGCGACAGGTTCGACTGGTGCCACCGGCTCGACCGGCTCGACTGGTTCGACCGGATCGACCGGTGCGACAGGCTCGACCGGCGCGACAGGCTCGACCGGCTCGACCGGCTCGACCGGCTCGACCGGTGCGACAGGCTCGACCGGATCGACTGGTTCGACCGGTTCGACAGGCTCGACCGGAGCGACCGGCTCGACTGGGGCGACTGGCTCTACCGGAGCAACTGGCTCTACTGGTGCCACCGGGC
>NZ_VFVQ01000031.1:0-49095 GCF_006442195.1 Mesorhizobium sp. B2-3-13 | reverse complement strand
GAGTAGGGGAGTAGGGGAGTAGGGGAGTAGGGGAGTAGGTTACCCGTTCCGGGCCTAGCTTCCTTGCTCCTACTCCCTTAGTCCCTGCTTTCTACGCTGCCAGATCGCGCAGCACGTATTGCAGGATGCCGCCATTCTTGAAGTAGTCGAGCTCATCCAGCGTATCGATGCGGCAGATGATCGGCACGTTCTTCACCGTGCCGTCGCCATAGGTGATCTTGGCGACCATCGTCTGGCGCGGCTTGATGGCGCTCAATCCGTCGATCTCGACCATCTCGTCGCCCTTGAGGTTGAGGGAAGCCCATGAGGTGCCGTCCTCGAAGACGAAGGGGATGACGCCCATGCCGACCAGGTTCGAGCGATGGATACGTTCGAAGGACTGAGCGATGACGGCGCGGACACCCAAGAGGTTGGTGCCCTTGGCCGCCCAGTCGCGCGACGAGCCGTTGCCGTATTCGACGCCGGCGAAGATGACCAGCGGCACGCCTTCCTTCTTGTATTCCATCGCCGCGTCGTAGATCGATTCCTCTTCCTTCGTGGGATAGTGGATGGTGTAGCCGCCCTCGCGGCCGTTCTCGCCCAGCATGTGGTTGCGGATGCGGATGTTGGCGAAGGTGCCGCGCATCATCACCTCATGGTTGCCGCGGCGCGTGCCGTACTGGTTGAAGTCGGCGACGCCGACGCCATGGTCGGTGAGGTATTTGCCGGCCGGCGAGGCAGCCTTGATCGAACCCGCCGGCGAGATGTGGTCGGTGGTGATCTTGTCGCCGAAGAGGCCGAGCACGCGGGCGCCCTTGATGTCGCCGATCTTGCCGAAACCTGATGTCATGCCGGCGAAGTAGGGCGGGTTCTGCACATAGGTCGAATCGTTGTCCCAGGCATAGGTCTGGCCTTCCGGCGCCTTGACGTTCTGCCAGTACTCGTCGCCCTTGAAGACGTCGGCATATTTGCGGGCGAACAGCTCGCGGGTGACGTTCTTCTCGATGAACTCCTGGATCTCGGCCGAGCTCGGCCAGATGTCCTTGAGATAGACCGGATTGCCGTTCCTGTCGTCGCCGAGCGGCTCCGTGGTCAGGTCCTTGGTGACGGTGCCGGCCAGCGCGTGCGCCACGACCAGCGGCGGCGAGGCCAGGTAATTGGCCTGCACGTCGGGCGAGACGCGGCCCTCGAAGTTGCGGTTGCCGGAGAGTACCGCGGCAGCAATCAAACCTTTGTCGTTGATGGTCCTGGAGATCGGCGCCGGCAACGGGCCGGAATTGCCGATGCAGGTGGTGCAGCCGAAGCCGACCAAGTTGAAGCCGATCTGGTCGAGCTCCTTCTGCAGGCCCGACTTTTCCAGATATTCCGCCACCACCTGGCTGCCAGGCGCCAGCGAGGTTTTTACCCACGGCTTCTGCTTCAGGCCGAGGCGGTTGGCGTTGCGGGCAAGCAAGCCGGCGCCGATCAGCACGCTCGGGTTCGAGGTGTTGGTGCACGAGGTGATGGCGGCGATGACGACGTCGCCATGGCCAAGGTCATGGTCGGTGCCTTCGACGGCGTAGCGCTTGGAGATTTCGGCCGATTTCTTGTACTCGGTCTCCATCGCCTTGGCGAAGCCGGCCGGAATGCCTTCGAGCGCGACGCGGCCTTCGGGCCGCTTGGGGCCAGCCATCGACGGCACGACGCTGTCCAACTCCAGTTCGAGCAGATCAGTGAAGACCGGGTCGGCGGAGCCGGCCTCGCGCCACATGCCCTGCGCCTTGGAATAGGCCTCGACCAGGGCGATGCGGTCCTCGCTGCGGCCGGACATTGTGAGATAGCGGATGGTTTCGGAATCGACCGGGAAGAAACCGCAGGTGGCGCCATATTCGGGCGCCATGTTGCCGATGGTGGCGCGGTCGGCCAGCGTCATGTTGGACAGACCTGGGCCGAAGAACTCGACGAACTTGCCGACGACACCCTTCTTGCGCAGCATCTGGGTGACGGTGAGCACGAGGTCGGTGGCGGTTACGCCCTCCTTGAGCTTGCCGGTGAGGCGGAAGCCGATAACTTCGGGTAGCAGCATGGAAACCGGCTGGCCGAGCATGGCCGCCTCGGCCTCGATGCCGCCGACGCCCCAGCCGAGCACGCCAAGGCCGTTGATCATGGTTGTGTGCGAATCGGTGCCGACGCAGGTGTCGGGATAGGCTGTCGTTTCGCCGTCCTCGGTGTTGGTCCACACGACCTGGCCGAGATATTCGAGGTTGACCTGGTGGCAGATGCCGGTGCCGGGCGGCACGACGCGGAAGTTGCGGAACGCCTGCTGGCCCCATTTCAGGAACTTGTAGCGCTCTTCGTTGCGCTCATACTCGAGCTCGACGTTGCGGGCGAAAGCCATCGGCGTGCCGAACTCGTCGACGATGACGGAATGATCGATAACGAGGTCGACCGGCACCAGCGGGTTGATCTTCTGCGGATCACCGCCGAGCGAGGCCATGGCGTCGCGCATGGCGGCGAGGTCGACCACGGCCGGAACGCCGGTGAAATCCTGCATCAGCACGCGGGCCGGGCGATAGGCGATCTCGACACCGGCGGTGCCCTTGTCGGTCAGCCAGCCGGCGACCGCCTGGATGCTCTCCTTGGTAACGGAGCGGCCGTCCTCGTTGCGAAGCAAGTTTTCCAGCAGCACCTTCATCGAATAGGGCAGCTGGGCAATGCCGGTGAGGCCGTTCTTCTCGGCCTCGACGAGGTCGAAATAGGCATACTCGGCGTCGCCAGCTTTCAGCGTGCGGCGGCAATTGAAACTGTCGAGGGATTTTGACACGTGCGATCCGTCCTTGTCTGTTCAGCCTGAAAGGGAACGGACGCCGATGGCATGCAATCACGCGCAAAGGTGCGGGTACGGCCATTTCCGCTGTCCGTTCCCAAGCAACCCGAGCCGTTCAAGGCGGCGCGTGCGCTGGTTCGGCGCTAATTCTGTTCCCGCGCCGACCGCTGGCACGGATGACCCGCATATAGAGAATTTTCTGGAATAGTTCTAGACAGTTGCAAAGCAAATTTGTGCGATGCGGCAGCGACCGTGCCGCTTCGTTCGAGAGACAGGTACGGGATGCGGCTGATCGCCGAAAATCTGGGCGGTGAGCGCAGCGGCGCGGCGGTGTTTTCCGGCATCGGGTTTGCGCTGGAGGCCGGGCAGGCGCTGGTCGTCACCGGGCCGAACGGTTCGGGCAAATCGACCTTGCTCAGGGTGGTCGCCGGCCTGCTGCCGAAAGCCGAAGGGCGTGTGCTGCTCGAAGGCGGCGGCGAGGAATTCCCCTCTATCGCCTCCGCCTGCCACTATCTCGGCCATCAGAACGCGATGAAGACGGCGCTGAGCGTGACGGAGAATTTGCGTTTCTGGCGGGAGTTCCATGGCGAAGGCCGGCTCGATGTCGAGGAGGCGCTGGAAACGGTCGGGCTGGGCGGCATCGGCCATCTGCCGTTCGGCTATCTCTCGACCGGACAGCGACGACGCGCGGCGATCGCGAAGCTTCTGGTCAGCCAACGGCCGGTGTGGCTGCTGGATGAACCGACGGCTGGGCTGGACAAGGCTTCGGAGGAGCGATTCGCGGGGCTGATGACGGCGCATTGCGCGGATGGCGGTATGATCGTGGCGGCAACGCATCTGCCGCTGGGATTGGAGGGGGCGAAGGCGTTGGCGATGGGGGAGGCCGGATAATGCAGGCCGCGTTGCACCATCGTTGGAGAAAGTGTCGCAAAGCCGCAGAGGCGTCGCGCCCATGCTAGCCCTCCTCCTCCGCGACATCCGCCTCTCGATCCGCGCCGGCGGCGGCGCGCTGACCGGCGTCATCTTCTTCCTGGCCGTCATCGCCACCATCCCCTTCGGCGTTGGTCCTGACCTCAAGCTTTTGGCCCGCATCGGTCCGGCGATCCTGTGGATCGGCGCGCTGCTTGCCTGCCTGCTCGGGCTCGACCGGCTTTTCCAGGCCGACCGCGAGGACGGCTCGCTCGATCTGCTGGTGCTCGGTAACGACCGGCACATGCTGGCGCTGACGGTGCTGGTGAAATGTGTGGCGCACTGGGCGGGCAGCGTCTTGCCGCTGGTGGCCGCCGCGCCCCTGCTCGGCCTGTTCATGAACATGGAGCCGTTGGCCATCGGCGCCACGGCGCTGACGCTTCTGGTCGGCACGCCGGCCATCACCTTCATCGGCGCCGTGGGCGCCGCGGTGGCGGTGGCGCTGCCGCGTGGCGGGCTCCTGATCTCGGTGCTGGTGCTGCCGCTGACCATCCCGGTGCTGATCTTCGGCGTTTCGGCGAGCTATGGCGCGACGGCCAATCCGGATCCGTTCCTGCAGCCCTTCCTCATTCTTGCCGCGCTGACCTTGTTTCTTGCGGTGCTGGGCCCCGTGGCCGCGGCGCTTGCATTGCGTCATGGCACGGATTGAGGTGGCCACGAGCGGCACAGGCTGCGGCGTGGCTGCCGATTGCGCGGGCCGTGGCGCGAGGCTAAGGGAAGGCATGATCGAGCACAGCGAACGGATCGGGTTGGCGGGCGGCATGCCAAGGACGCGGCCGGCATGAGCCCGCACGCCCTCTACGTCACCGCCGCCTATGCCATCACCGCAGTGGTGCTCGCCGGACTGATCGGCTGGATCCTCATCGACCAGCGGGCGCGCAAGCGCGAGCTTGCCGAACTCGAGGCGGCTGGCGTGCGCCGCCGTTCCGACAAGACCGGGGCGGGAAAGCCGTGAGCAGCGAAATCGAAACGCCGCCGCCGGGCCGTCGCCGCCTGTTTGTATTCTTGCCGCTGCTGGTCTTCCTCGGCCTGGCCGGACTGTTCCTGGCGCAGCTGTTGTCTGGACGCGATGTCTCGGAAGTGCCGTCGGCCTTGATCGGCCTGCCAGCACCGCAAACCAACCTGCCGCCCCTGGAGGGCAGCAATCTGCCGGGGCTCGATTCGAAGGCCTTCGCCGGCAAGGTCACGCTGGTCAACGTCTTTGCATCGTGGTGCGCCCCATGCCGGGAAGAGCACCCGGTGCTTCTGGCGTTGGCGCAGGACAAGCGGTTCGTGATGGCGGCGCTGAATTACAAGGACCGGCCGGAAAACGCCCGCCGCTTCCTCGGCGACCTCGGCAATCCGTTCCAGGCGATCGGCGTCGACGAAGCCGGCCGCACGGCGATCGACTGGGGCGTCTATGGCGTGCCGGAAACCTTCGTCATCGGCAAGGATGGTAAAATAGCCTACAAGCATGTCGGCCCCCTGACGGCGGAGTCCGCCAAGGAGCTTCTGCTGCCGCAGATCGACAAGGCGCTGGCGGCGCCCGGTTGATGCAGCGGCGTCCCCTCATCCGGCCGCTACGCGGCCACCTTCTCCCCGAGGGGTGAAGAGACAGGGGCGTTGATGCAAGTTAGCTCCTCTCCCCTTGGGGAGAGGTCGGATTACCCGAATTGCTTTTGCAATTCGGTTTGGCAATCCGGGTGAGGGGGCGGTGCCCCGCCTCCGTCTGAAAAGCTCAGCCGTAGATCTGCTTGTGGATCTGGTAGAGCATTTCCGAGCGGTCGGCCCGCATGTCGGCCAGATCGCGGCTGGAGAAGCTATCGATTTCGGCGACGAGGCGGTTGTAGTGCTTGCGCTTGGCGATGCTGCTGCGAGCGCGGGTCATGAGATCGTTGAAGATCATAGCAAGGTTCCTTCTGTGCCGCATTCTGGCGGCTGGTTCTTCCTCCCTTGATCGATACGGAACATGACATAGTAATGGTGCATTGCAAAAAGAAGATGTCGCAATGCACCATTGCACACAGCGCATAGCCGGTTAATGGCGTCCTAAGGCACGTCCTGTCCGTTTTGTCTTACAAATTGCTGATAGCCCGTCTTGCCAGATCGGTCGCGGGCTGGCTTGATCCGGCGTCACGTGATGCCGGGAGGAAATGCATGGCGGCCGCAGACTATTACGAAATTCTCGATCCGCGTTTCGCGCGCCTGTTCAACGGCAGCGCGCAAGTGGAGAAACTGTTCACCGGCTGCCGCTGGGCGGAAGGGCCAGCCTGGTTCGCCGCCGGCCGCTATGTCGTGTGGTCCGACATTCCGAACAACCGCATGCTGCGCTTTGACGAAACCGATGGCAGCGTCAGCGTGTTCCGCCAGCCGTCGGGCAACTCCAACGGCAACACCGTCGACCGGCAGGGCCGGCTGGTCACCTGCGAGCATTCGGGCCGCCGCGTCAGCCGCACCGAGCATGACGGCTCGGTCACCACAGTCGCCGCCAAATGGAAGGGCAAAAGGCTGAACTCGCCCAACGACGCGGTGGTGAAGTCCGACGGCTCGATCTGGTTTACCGACCCGACCTATGGCATCGACACCGACTATGAGGGTGACAAGGCCGAGAGCGAGATCGGCGTCTGCCATGTCTACCGCGTCGATCCCGACAGTGGTGAGGTCGAAGCCGTGATCACCGATATGGTCAGGCCGAACGGGCTTGCCTTCTCGCTCGATGAAAGCCTGCTTTATGTCGTCGACACCGGCCGCACGCATGGCGCGCAGAATCCGGCGCATATGCGGGTGTTCAATGTCGGCAAGCACGGCAAGAAGGTTTCGGGCGGCAAGGTGTTCGCCGACTGCACCGCCGGCCTGTTCGACGGCTTTCGGCTCGATGCCGACGGGCGTATCTGGACCAGCGCCTTCGACGGCATCCATTGCTACGATCCGGACGGCACTCTGATCGGCAAGGTCAAGGTGCCGGAGGTGACCGCCAATTGCGTGTTCGGCGGCGCCAAACTGAACTGCCTCTATATCGCCGGCACCACTTCGCTTTATTCGGTGCGGCTGATGGTGAATGGGGCCAAGACGTACTGATCAGGAATGAAGGAGAGGACGTCATGCCATTCGTCAACATCCGCATCGTCAAGGAAGTGATCGCCGCCGATCCGGCAGGCAAGAAGGCTGACATCGCCAGGAAAGTCACGGCGGCGATCATGGACGCCACCGGACTTGGCAATGACGATATCTGGGTGGTTTTCGAGGAAGTCAACGCCCGCGACTGGTATGTCGGCAAGACCGATGTCGAGACGTTGCGGGCGAAGAAGTAGGGCGGCGGAAGAGAGGTCGTCGCTCAACGCGAGCGAATGAAATCCGCGAAGGCAGCCAGCGCGTCACGCATGGCCAGCACGTTCGCCGGCTCCCCCAGAATGCTCGCCACCTCCGGCGGCTTCTTGCCGAGCAGGGCGATCTCCGGTCCGCCATCATAAAGCGCGAACGACATGGTGCGCATGATCTCGGCCAAAGCCGCGCGGGCATAGAGGGAACGCGGCGAGGCGTGCGCGAGCATGGCCGGCTTGGCAACGGCGGCGTCGCGCGAGACCAGCCAGTCGAGCGCGTTCTTCAGTCCGCCCGGCACGCCATGGGCATATTCGGGGCAGGAGACGATGATGCCGTCGGCGCCGGTGACGGCGTCGATCAGATCGGAAGCATCGCGTGGCGTCCGCTCACCCTCCTCGTCGGGGTTGAAGATCGGCAGGCGGCCAAGTCCGTCATAGACGGTGACGCGACAGCCCTCGGGCGCGTTCAACGCCAACGCCGCGACCAGGGCCGAATTGGTGGAGGCCGCCCGCAGGCTGCCTGAGATGGCAAGAAGATTGAGCAAGATGGACAGGTCCGGGCGAATCGTGGCCGAAAACCCTACCACATCGTCTGCTTGTACTCGTCGTCCAGCCAACGGTCGGTCGCCTCGGCCGAATAGGCCAATGCCAGTTGGTCGCGCAGGATCTGGCCGAGCGTCGGCAGCGTCGCGCGGTCGTACCAGCTCTCCGGCTTCCACAAATCGGAGCGCATGAAGGCCTTGGCGCAATGCATGTAGGCGGCCTTGACGGCGACCACGATGACGCTTTGCGGCGCCTTGCCGTCGACCGCGAGGCGCTCGCGCAAAGTGGCATCCACGGTGATGCGGGCTTCGCCGTTGACGCGCAGCGTCTCGTTCATGCCCGGGATGAGGAAGAGCAGCCCGACCGAGGGATTGCGCAGGATGTTCTCCAGCGTATCCAGCCGGTTGTTGCCGGGCCGGTCGGGGATGGCGATCGTCTTCTCGTCGAGAATGGCGGTGAAGCCGGGCTTGTCGCCTTTCGGGGTGACGTCGGCATTGCCTTCGCCATCGGACGAGCCGATCGGCACGAACGGGCTCTTGCCGATGAAGGAGCGGCAATGGCCGTCGAGCGCCTTCATTTCCTTGCGGATCGAGCCATCGGCCGGGCGCGGGGTCTTGTAGATCGTCCGCAGCTCTTCCCGGGTGGTGACGAATTCCATGGCTCTCCCCTTTAGTCCCTGCCTTATTTGCCGGCTTTCTCTTCCCCGCCGGCCTTGTCGTCGAGCGAATGGCGCAGGATCAGCGGCATCTGGCTGAAGGTGAACAGAAGCGTGATCGGCATGATGCCCCAGACCTTGAAGGTAACCCAGGCGTCGGTGGAAAAATTGCGCCAGACGACTTCGTTGACGACGGCCAGAAACAGGAAGAACAGGCCCCAGCGGAAGGTGAGCTTTCGCCAGCCTTCGGCATCGAGTTTGAAGGCGGACTCGAAGACATAGCCGAGCAGCGAGCGGCCGAAGTACAGGCCGCCGAGCAGCACGCCGCCGAACAGCGTGTTGACGATGGTCGGCTTCATCTTGATGAAGATGTCGTCCTGCAGATAGAGCGTCAGCGCGCCGAAGATGAAGACGACGACGCCCGACACCATAGGCATGATCGGCAAGGTGCGGGTGAGCAGCCATGAGGCGATCAACGCGATCGCGGTCGCGGCCATGAACAGGCCGGTGGCGACGAAGATCGGGCCGCCGAATTCAGCCAAAACGGGTAATTTCTGCGTCAGCCACTCGCCGCGCGCATTGGCGAAGAAGAACACCATCAAGGGCCCGAGCTCCAGCACCAGCTTGAGCACGGGATTGACGCCTTCCTTCTTCTCTTTCTGCGGGTCGGACGGATCGCGTTCGAGAATGGGTGGGTTCATGGTATCCTTCTAACGCACGATCCGATCCGGAAGCCTCACTTCCGGCATCGTGCTTGTTCAAGCCACTCCAGCGATCGCCCTGGCGAATTCGCTTGCCGAGAAAGGTTCGAGGTCGTCGACCTGTTCGCCGACGCCGATGAAATAGACCGGCAATCTGTGCTTTGCCGCGATCGCCACCAGAATACCGCCGCGCGCCGTGCCGTCCAGCTTGGTCATCACCAGGCCGTTGACGCCGGCGACGTTGCGGAAGATCTCAACCTGGTTGAGCGCGTTCTGGCCGGTGGTGGCGTCGACCGTCTGCAGCACCGTGTGCGGCGCTTCGGGATCGAGCTTGCCCAGCACACGGACGATCTTTTCCAGCTCCGCCATCAGTTCGGTCTTGTTCTGCAGCCGGCCGGCGGTGTCGATGATCAGCACGTCCGAGCCTGCCTCCTTAGCCCTCTCGAAGGCGTCGTAGGCGAGACCGGCGGCATCGGCGCCGAGCTTGGAGGCAATGACGGGCGATTTCGTGCGTTCGCCCCAGATCTTCAGCTGTTCGATGGCGGCGGCGCGAAACGTGTCGCCGGCGGCCAGCATCACCGACAGGCCGCCATCGGTCAGCTTGGCGGCGAGCTTGCCGATCGTCGTGGTCTTTCCGGTGCCGTTGACGCCGACGACCAGGATGACATGCGGCTTGTGCGAGAGGTCGAGCTCGAGCGATTTCGCGACCGGGGCGAGCACCTTCTCCACCTCGGCCGCCATGACCGCGCGCACCTCTGTATCGGAGACGTCCTTGCCGTAGCGGCTGGAGGCCAGTGAATCAGTGACGCGCAGCGCCGTTTCCACGCCAAGATCGGCGCGGATCAGCACGTCCTCCAGGTCCTGCAGCGTCTCCTCGTCCAGTTTGCGCTTGGTGAAGACGCCGGCAATGTTGCCGGTCAGCTCGCGCGAGGACCGGGCAAGCCCGTCCCGCATGCGCTGGAACCAGGATCGCCTCGGCGCCGGCTCGGGCGCCTTCTGCGGCTCCGCCTTCTGCTCGACCTTCTTGGCAACCGTCACCTTGCCGGGCGCGGGTTTTGCCTCCGGGGCGAGTTGCGGAACCGATTGAGGCTCGGGCGCGATATCGGCGATGACCGGTTGTGTGTCGACCGGCGCCGGCTGGCGGATGGGTGGCGCGATTTCCGCTGGTGGAATGCCTGGCTCGGTTTTGGCCGCTGGCGTTGGAAGGACCTCTTCCTTCTCCCCGTCCCTATACGGGGAGAAGGTGCCGGCAGGCGGATGAGGGGCGGCGCCGGCCTCTGAAGCCGCCTGCTCGACGCCGGCCGACGGAGGCACTTCAACCGGCGCCGCCGGTGGCACCTCGACCGGTGCGGGCACCTCGGCCGGCACTTCCACGGGTGGCGTCGGCACTTCGACGGGCGCGGGTTCCGGTTGCCTCTCGGGACGCGAGGGAACGATCTCCGGCTCGGATGGCGCGGGCGGGGGCACCTCTTGCGGCTGCGGTTCGGGCATTGGCTCCGGAACGGCGGGCCGCACCGGAATTTCTTCGGGCGCAGGCGGCTCGGCAGGGGTTTCCGGAGCAGGCTTTGGCACTTCCGCGGGCTTGGGTTCAGGCAAAGGCTCCGGGGTCGACGGAACGATCGGCTCCGGCGCGGGCGGAATGGTGGGGGCAGGCTCCGGTGTTGGCTCCTCGGCGGGCGCTGGCCTTACCTCCTCCTCCTCCTCAACGGGAGGACGGGGCGCGGCCGCCGGCGCGGCTTCCGCCGCAGGCTCCTCGCGCTTCAAAAACTCCGGCAGGGCCTGCTCGGCCGCCGGCTTCAGCGCGTCGAGCTGGTCCCAATTGATCGGCGGCAGCGGGGCGGTCTCGTCGATCCGCTCCTCGACGACCTCCTTCTTGCCGAACGAAAATATCTTCTTGAAAAAACCAGCCATGCTTTTGCGTTCTCAGGCAGCGTGGGCGGCAAGCGGCGTCGCCATCAGCCGAGCGCCATCGTGGCCGGTTATATCAGCTTCGACGATCTCTCCCGGCGCGCCGGTGCCGAGTGCGGCAAGCGTGAACCCTTCGGTGCGGCCAAGACCGTCGCGCTCGATCAGGATCGACTGGCGGCTGCCGGCAAGCGAAGACAGGTGCCTGACATAGGCCGCTTCGCCGGCGGCGCGCAGCCGGGCGGCGCGCTGCTTGACCAGCTCGCGGCGAACCTGCGGCATGCGCGCGGCGGGTGTGCCTTCGCGCGGTGAAAACGGAAAGACGTGGAGATGGGTCAGGCCGCATTCCTCGACGATCTCCAGCGAATTCTCGAACATGGCGTCGGTCTCGGTCGGGAAGCCCGCGATGATGTCGGCGCCGAAAACAATACCCGGACGCAGCTTGCGCACATCCTCGCAAAAGCGGATCGACTGATCGCGCAGATGCCGGCGCTTCATGCGCTTCAGGATCATGTCGTCACCCGACTGCAGCGACAGATGCAGATGCGGCATCAGCCGCGGCTCGGTGGCGATGGCGTCGAGCAAGTCCTCGTCGGCCTCGATCGAATCGATGGAGGACAGCCTGAGCCGCCTCACGTCGGGCACCTGCCTGAGGATGGTCTTCACAAGCTTGCCGAGCTTCGGCGCACCCGGCAGGTCGGCTCCGAAAGAAGTCATGTCGACGCCGGTCAGCACGATCTCGGCATAACCGTTGCCCGCCAGCCGCTTGACCTGCTCGACCACGGCGCCCATCGGCACCGAGCGCGAATTGCCGCGGCCATAGGGGATGATGCAGAAGGTGCAGCGATGGTCGCAGCCGTTCTGCACCTGCACGAAGGCACGTGCCCGGCCCTCGATAGCGTCGACCATGTGGCCGGCGGTCTCGCGCACCGAGAAGATGTCGTTGACGCGCGCTTTCTCGGTGTCGTTGACGCCGAAATCGGGCAGCGCGCGATAGGAGTTGGCCTTGAGCTTCTCCTCATTGCCAAGCACGAGATCGACCTCGTCCATGGCGGCGAATTTTTCGGGCTCGGTCTGCGCGGCGCAGCCGGTGACGATGATGCGCGCGGCCGGGTTGTCGCGGCGCGCCTTGCGGATCGCCTGCCTGGCCTGGCGCACCGCTTCGCCAGTGACGGCGCAGGTGTTGAAGATCACGGCGCCACCTGCCAGCGCGGCGAGGCCGGCAGTTTCGGCCTCGCGCCGCATCACTTCGGACTCGTAGGTGTTGAGGCGGCAGCCGAAGGTCACCACGTCGATGCGGCCGGGCTGCTTCGCCACGTCGACGCCTTTGGCAAGAGCGGACATCAGGCCGCGCTTTCGGTATCGCGGGCCCATTGTCCGGTCGACGGATCGAAGCTGCCGGAAAATTCCCATTCGGCCGCGCCGGTCAGGATGACGTGGTCGTCATCGCGCCACTCGACATGCAGCGTGCCGCCGCCGGGGGTCAAAAGGTTGACGCTGCGGCCGGTGCGCCTGGTGCGGGCCGCTGCAACGACAGCCGCGCAGGAGGCGGTGCCGCAAGCCTTGGTCAGGCCGGCGCCGCGCTCCCAGGTGCGGATGATCATGCTGTCGGGTGAGGTCACCTGCGCGATGGTTATGTTGGCGCGCTCGGGAAAGATCGGATGGTTTTCGAGCAGCGGGCCGAAACGGTCGAGTTCATAAGTCCAAACGTCGGCGTCGACCCAGAAGATGGCGTGCGGATTGCCCATCGAGACGGCGGAGGGCGAATGCAGCACCGGCGCGTCGATCGGGCCGACCTGCAATTCGATCATGCGGGTGTCGCGGAACTCCTCGGCCAGCGGAATATCCCGCCAGCCGAAGCGCGGCGTGCCCATGTCGACTGAAATCGAGCCGTCGGCATGTTCGCGGGCATTGAGGACGCCGGCCACTGTCTCGAAGGTGAAGGTCTTCTCGCCGGTCTCGGCGGCCAGTGCCTGGACGACGCAGCGCATGCCGTTGCCGCAAGCCTGCGCGCCGGACCCGTCTGAATTCAGGATATCGACGAAATAGGCGGTGCCCGCCGTCCTGGCGTCATGGATCGCCATGATTTGGTCGAACCGCGTCGCCGCGTCGCCATTGAGCGCGATGGCAGCCGCGGCCGTCACCCGATCCGCACGGCCGCGCATGTCGGCAACGATGATCTCGTTGCCGATGCCGTTCATCTTGGCGAAAGGGGCCGTGCCTGCCATTACTCCGAAAATTCCATGTCCGTTCGGCGCTATATGGCGGAAACGGGCAGGAATTACCAGTGCGCAGCCGCGTTCACGGCGAAGGCGCCGGACCGACATCACGGCGAAGACGCCGGACCGACATCACGGCGAAGGCGCCGGATCACGGGGAAGCCGGTCTTACGTCACCGCGAAGACCCCGAACAAGATCAACAGGAAGATGATGAGCACGATGCCGATGAGAATACGCGCGCCGGTGGCGGCGGCGCCGGCCAGCGCCGGCATGCCGAGCAGGCTCGCCGCGGCGGCGATGATCAGGAGAATGATGATCCATCTAAGCATGGGAACGCCTCGCAAGCCGAACACATTGAAACCGGTTGAAGAACGCGGCTGTCGAGCTTGGGTTCCCGAGGCTATCAAATCCGGGGCACTTCCCAGACTTCGCCGGGCCGCAAGGCACGGAAATGCTCTCGCGGCAGGCCTTCGGCGTCCAGTGCTTCGACCAGTTTCCGGACCGGCTCTTCGAATGGCTCGTCGGTGAGCTGGAAGGTGCCCCAATGGCAGCCGGCGGCGAAGGCGGCGTTGCACAACAACATGCCCTGGACCGCTTCCTCGGGGTTCTGGTGCTGCGGCGCCATGAACCAGCGTGGCTCGTAGGCACCGATCGGCAGGATGGCGAAACGGAACCCGCCATGTTTTTCCGCCATCAGCCGGTAGTTGATGCCATCGTGGAAGCCGGTATCGCCGGCAAAATAGATCTTTCCGCCCGGCGTCTCGATGACGAAGCCGGCCCACAATGCCATGCGCCGGTCGCGCGCCCTGCGCGCCGACCAGTGATGCGCGGGCTCGACGTGGATGGCGGTGCCTTCGCCGGCATCGACCCTGTCGCCCCAGTCATGCGCGGAAAGCCGCATGCCGGGCACGGCGGCGGCGATGATGGCATCGTTACCGAGCGGCGTCACCACCAGCGGATCGTGCGTCTTCTTCAACTTCCCCAGCGTGGCAAGGTCGAGATGGTCGTAATGGTTGTGGCTGACCAGCACGAGGTCGATCGCCGGCAGATCGCCAAAAGCGATACCCGGCGGATTGACGCGTCTGGGTCCCACAAAGGAGAACGGCGAGGTGCGTCGCGACCAGACCGGATCGGTGAGGATGTTCAGCCCGGCGGTCTGGATCAGCAACGTGGCATGGCCGACCATGGTCACGGTCAGATCGGCGCCTAGAACCGTCGCGACCGGCTTTGCCTGCGCAAAGGGGCTCGAGCTGGCAGCCGGCCATTTCGCGCGTTGGCCGCTGAACTGCCATTTCAACAGGTCCGTGAAGGGGCCGGGCATCCGGCCGCCGGGATTGAAGAACAGGGTGCCGTCGAAATGATCGCTGGGCGGGCCGCTGTAGTAACGGTTGGCGGCTTTCTGTTTCGCGGCCAAGGTCTGCGCTCCAGCGGGTTTCGGTGAACTCTTTTTTCACGCGCTCCCTGGGGAAAGCGCTACGCATTTTTCCCGGGAAAACCGCTTTTCCTGGAACTGCTCACATCTAGACATAAGCCCCGCCGCGGCTGGCGCAAGCGTTTGCCGGCCGAAGGCCAAGGGCGGCGAAGCGGTCTCGGCTAGGATCAGATCAGGAGGAAGACGCCATGGCGATGAAGCGGACCAAGACGCCCTGGATGAAAGCCGAGGATTTCGGCCGTTCGCTGCCGCGCGGCATCGGCGTCAATCTGCTGGTATCGGACATGGCGGCGATGGAAGCCTTCTGCCGCGACGTGCTTGGCGCCCGCATCGTCTATGCTGACGAGGATTTCGCCGCGATCGAGCTTCTGGGGTCGGTGTTCATGCTGCATGCCGACCATTCCTATCTCGACAATCCGATCACGGGCTCCATTACGGGCGCCGAGACGCGCGGCGCCGGCATCGAACTGCGCCTTTATGGCGCCGATCCCGACGCGGTCGAGGCGGCGGCGCTGGACCATGGCCACATCGTGCTGGCCGGCGCGATCGACAAACCGCATGGTCTGCGCGAGTGCTATATCGTTGGACCGGACGGATATGTGTTCGTGCCGAGCGCGCCGCTCGCCGGATGAGTGCGATAAATTTGCAACAATTCGTTCCGCAAACCCTATTTTAACCATATCGGGTTGAAATTTCGCCACCTTCTCCATCTTGGTGGAGGTGAGATTGCGCGGACGGCGTCCCCCAGCCGAATCCGACGGAGGTTGTAATGAATTTTTCGAAAGGCGGCCTGGTGGCCGTATCCCTGGCGGCACTCGTTGCGAGCGGCTGCTCAACCTCACGCTTCTCGTCGATGGACGACCAGCAACCAGCACCGTTGCAGCCGGCGCCTGCCGGCCAGGTGAGCTCGAATCAGCTGCCGCCGCCGGCCTCGCCCGGCACCACCGACCCGTCGCAATTCCCGACCGCGCCGGCGAACACGCAGGTTGCCTCGCTGCCGCCGGATGGTGCGGCGCCGGCAGGCGCCGCGGATCTCAACGCGGCAAGCGTCGCCGGTGTCTGGAACGTCAGCGTCTCCGGCCAGAGCTGCAAGGTGGCGACGCCGCAGACCAAGTTCGGCGCCGGCTTCCGCGCCGGACCGCTGCATTGCCCGGCGCCGATCGATGGCATCAAGTCGTGGAACGTCGCCGGCAAGCAGCTGACGCTTTATGACGAGAACGGCGGCTCGCTGGCGCGGCTCTATTCGTCGGGCGGCTCGAAATTCGACGGCCAGACTTCCAACGGGCAGCCGATCTCGCTTACAAGATAGGCTAGGGTATGCTGATATTCAGGTGATGCCGGCCTGCGAATGGCGGCTCGGCCTGACCCGAATCCCAACATGCGCCCTCTCGCTCTCTCTTGGGCGTCCTGCTTTGAACAACGACGTGACCGATGCATCTGCGTGACGGCCTCCAGACCCATGCGACCGTCAGGCAACGCTACGATCATCTGGTGGAAACCGGCGCGATCGGACGCGATGCCGCGCAGGAAGGGATCGCCGCTGCGCTCGACCGGCTGACCGTGGAGATCTCGGCCAAGCGGCTGGCGCACAAGTCCAGTGCGCTGGGCTGGCTGTTTGCCCGCAAGCGCGAGACGCATGAGGCGGTCAAGGGCCTCTACATCCATGGCGGCGTCGGCCGCGGCAAGACCATGCTGATGGACATGTTCTTCGAGCTCTTGCCGGTCAGGCGCAAGCGCCGCGTCCATTTCAACGACTTCATGGCCGACGTTCAGGACCGCATTCAGAAGCACAGGCAGGCGCGCAAGGAGGGCACGGCCAGGGAAGACGATCCGATCCCGCCGGTGGCCAAGGCGCTCGCCGAGCAGGCCTGGGTGCTGTGCTTCGACGAGTTCTCGGTCACCGACATCGCCGACGCCATGATCCTGTCCAGACTGTTCTCGGCGCTGTTCGCCAATGGGGTCGTGCTGGTCGCTACCTCGAACGTGGCGCCGCAAAACCTTTACCGTGACGGGTTGAACCGCCAGCTTTTCCTGCCGTTCATCGCCATATTGGAACGCCACACGCAGGTGCTGTCGCTGGACAGCGATAAGGACTACCGGCTGGAAAAGCTCGCCCGCACGCCAGTCTATGTCACGCCTGCGGATGCGGCGGCCGACCAGGCGCTCGACGAGGCCTGGCAGGCGATGACGCGCGGGGCAGCGACGGCCGAGACCTCGCTGACGTTGAAGGGCCGCAAGGTCGCGGTGCCGGCCGCCGCCGGCGATGCCGCGCGTTTCGCTTTCGCCGATCTCTGCGAAAAGCCACTCGGCGCGCGCGATTATTTGGCCATCGCCGGCCGGTTTTCGACCCTCTTCATCGACCATGTGCCGGTGCTGGGTGAAGGCAAGCGCAACGAGGCAAAGCGTTTCATCCTGTTGATCGACACGCTCTACGACCATCATACGCGCCTTGTGGTGAGCGCCGAGGCGCCGCCGCACGAGCTTTATGTGGCCAAGCGCGGCGTCGAGGTGTTCGAATTCGAGCGCACGGCCTCACGACTGATCGAAATGCAGAGCCGCGACTGGCTGGAGGATTGGGCGGAGCGGCGGAAGGCGAAGGCGGCCCCAGCGGAAGCGCGGGCGCGGGCCTGAAATATCCGGAAGCCGCGTTCCTTCGCGCCAGCTTAGAAAATCTACAGCCCGTAAACATACATCACAAAGCTCTTCGCCTCGTCATGCGGTTCCTTGCGCGCTTCATAAAGCGCCCGGGCTGGCAGATTGTCCGGCTCGGTGCCGACCCAGGCCTCCTCGCAGCCATGCTCGCGGCCGAGCGCGAACATGGCGTCCAGCATTTTGCGCGCAATGCCCCGGCGCTGAAAGGCCGGCGAGACCCCGACTTCGTCGATATAAAGTTCGGTCGGCTTGTCCGGGTGGCGGTGGATGACCGCCGCGCATTGGCCGACGACAACGTCCCCGGCCAGGGCGACGATCATGAAATGGCCTGATTGCGCGAGATAGCTGGCAAGGCGATCGAGCCGCACCGGCTCGTCGAACACTTCGTCGGCAACCCGCATCACAAGGGTGTCATCGCCGGGATTGAGCCTTCTGATCTCGACCGTCATCGTGTAAATTCTCCCAAGTTGGCTTACAAATTTTGACGTTTACGTAAGTCCCAAACACTCTAACCGATTGAAAATGCAGGGGTCTAAATAATCGTTTGAATTTATTCCACACCGGAGCTATTGGGTGCGGCGAAATTCGCGGTCCCCGCAGCATTCCGGCCTCTTCCTCGACGCCGTGTTGGCGCGTCACAGACAAAGGGAAATCATCCTCACATGGCACGCAACAAGATAGCGCTTATCGGCTCTGGCATGATCGGCGGCACGCTCGCCCACATGATCGGCCTCAAGGATCTCGGCGACGTGATCCTGTTCGATATCGCCGAGGGTATCCCGCAAGGCAAGGGGCTCGATATAGCGCAGTCGTCGCCGGTCGATGGCTTCGATTCCCGGCTGACCGGCGTCAATGACTATGCCGGCATCGAGGGTGCGGACGTGTGCATCGTCACCGCCGGCGTGCCGCGCAAGCCGGGCATGAGCCGCGACGACCTGCTGGGCATCAATTTGAAGGTCATGGAGCAGGTCGGCGCCGGGCTGAAGAAGTACGCGCCGAAGGCCTTCGTCATCTGCATCACCAACCCGCTCGACGCCATGGTGTGGGCGCTGCAGAAGTTTTCGGGCCTGCCCAAGACTCATGTGGTGGGCATGGCCGGCGTGCTCGACAGCGCGCGTTTCCGCTATTTCCTGGCCGAGGAATTCAAGGTCTCCGTCGAGGACGTCACCGCTTTCGTGCTTGGCGGCCACGGCGATTCCATGGTGCCGATGATCCGTTATTCGACGGTGTCGGGCATTCCGCTTCCCGACCTGATCAAGATGGGCTGGACTTCGAAGGAAAAGCTCGACCAGATCGTGCAGCGCACCCGCGACGGCGGCGCCGAGATCGTCGGCCTCTTGAAGACCGGCTCGGCCTACTACGCGCCGGCGGCGTCGGCGATCCAGATGGCCGAATCCTACATAAAGGACAAGAAGCGCGTGCTGCCTTGCGCGGCGCACCTCTCGGGCCAATATGGCGTCAAGGGCACCTATGTCGGCGTGCCCGTGGTCATCGGCGCCGGCGGTGTCGAGCGCGTCATCGAGATCGACCTCAACAAGGCCGAGCAGAAGATGTTCGAGGCTTCGGTGGCGACCGTGCAGGGCCTGACCGAGGCCTGTGTCAAGATCGCGCCGCAGCTCGCCTCGAAGTAACCCGCCAAAACATCACCCCCGGCAACCGACCTGGAGATAGTTCCCGATGAACATCCATGAATATCAAGGCAAGGCGCTGCTGAAGAGCTTTGGCGCGCCGGTGGCCGAAGGCGTGCCGGTGTTCAAGGCAAGCGAGGCGGAAGCCGCGGCACAAGCGCTGCCAGGCCCGCTCTACGTGGTGAAGAGCCAGATCCATGCCGGCGGCCGCGGCAAGGGCAAATTCAAGGAGCTCGGCCCCGACGCCAAGGGCGGCGTGCGGCTGGCGAAGTCGGTCGCCGAGGTGGTGGCCAACGCCAACGAGATGCTCGGCCACACGCTGGTCACCAAGCAGACCGGCCCGGCCGGCAAGCAGGTCAATCGCCTCTATATCGAGGACGGTGCCGACATCGAGCGCGAGCTCTATCTCTCGATCCTGGTCGACCGCTCGGTCGGCCGCATCGCCTTCGTCGTCTCGACCGAGGGCGGCATGGACATCGAGGCGGTCGCGCATGACACGCCGGAAAAGATCATCACCGTCGCCATCGACCCGGAGAAGGGCGTTACGGCGGACGACGTGAAGGCGCTCAATGGCGCGCTGAAGCTCGACGGCGACGCGGCCAGGGATGGCGGCACGCTGTTCCCGATCCTCTACAAGGCCTTTGTCGAGAAGGACATGAGCCTGCTCGAGGTCAACCCGCTGATCGTGATGAAGAGCGGCCGCCTGCGCGTGCTCGATGCGAAAGTGTCGTTCGACAACAACGCGCTGTTCCGCCACCCCGATCTGATGGAACTGCGCGACACCACCGAAGAGGACGAGAAGGAGATCGAGGCGTCGAAATACGATCTCGCCTATGTCGCGCTCGACGGCAATATCGGCTGCATGGTCAACGGCGCCGGCCTTGCCATGGCGACGATGGACATCATCAAGCTCTATGGCGCCGAGCCCGCCAACTTCCTCGATGTCGGCGGCGGCGCTTCGAAGGAGAAGGTGACGGCGGCGTTCAAGATCATCACCAGGGACCCGGCCGTCAAAGGCATCCTGATCAATATCTTCGGCGGCATCATGAAGTGCGACATCATTGCCGAGGGCGTGATTGCAGCGGTCAAGGAAGTCGGGTTGAAAGTGCCGCTGGTCGTGCGCCTGGAAGGCACCAATGCCGAGCTCGGCAAGAAGATCATCAACGACAGCGGTTTGAACGTCGTGTCCGCCGATGATCTTGATGACGCGGCCAAGAAGATCGTTGCGGCGGTGCAGGGCTGAGACGGTGCCTCCGCGCAAGATAAATCTGGTCGAGGCGGCGGATCAAACGATCACTGAGGTGTTCGATCCGCATATCGCCGGCGACGTCAATGATAGCCAGGCCAAGGTCGCCAAGTTCGGCGAGGCCTTCGACTGGCACGCGCATGACAATGAGGACGAAGCCTTCCTCGTGCTGCGCGGCAGGATCGCCATCGATTTCCGCGATGGTCAGGTTGAGCTCGGCGAGGGCGATTTCATCGTCGTGCCGCGCGGTGTCGAGCACCGGCCGCGCTCGCTCACCGCAGAGCCCGTGGTGCTGATGTTCGAGCCGGCGACGACGCTCAACACCGGCAATGCCAAGAGCGATCTCACCGTCACCGATCTGAAGCGGCTCTGATCCATGAACGCGGCGTCCTTCTCTTCGCTCTCGGCCGACCACCAGCGCCTGCAGGCGCTGGTCGGCGCGTGGCGCGGCGAGGAAGAGGTGGCGGAGACGCAATGGGCCGATGGCGACACGGCGACCAGCGAAGTTTTGGCGGAAGCGGAGTTCGGCGGCCAATTCGTGGTGCAGCGTTATCGTCAGCGTCGCGACGGCACGATTTCGTTCGGTTCGCACACCGTATTCGGCGTCGACCACCAGAACGGCGTCGTGACCATGCACCAGTTCGATTCGATGGGCTTCGTGCCGTTGTCGCCTGCCACGGGTATGTGGAACGGCAACGAACTGGTGCTGGAGCGGTCATCGCCGCGCGGCTTTGCGCGCGTGACCTATATTTTCGACGATGCCGACACCTACCGCATGCGATTACATTTCAAACCTGCCGGCAACGATGACTGGCAAGACATGGTGAGTGGCGTCTACCGGCGCGTCTCACCTTCCTCGATCAACGGTTTTTAGAAAGGGCTCCGATGTCCATTCTCGTCGACAAGAACACCAAGGTGCTGGTGCAGGGCCTGACCGGCAAGACCGGCACGTTCCACACAGAGCAGGCGCTGGCCTATCACGGGACAAAGATGGTCGGCGGCATCCACCCGAAGAAGGGCGGCGAGACCTGGACCGGCGCGAAGGGCGAGAGCCTGCCGATCTTTGCCACGGTCGCCGAAGGCAAGGAAAGGACAGGCGCCAACGCCTCCGTCATCTACGTGCCGCCGGCGGGCGCGGGCGAAGCCATCATCGAGGCGATCGAGGCGGAGATCCCGCTGATCGTCTGCATCACCGAAGGCATTCCGGTGATGGACATGGTCAAGGTCAAGGCGCGGCTCGACCGCTCGACTTCGCGGCTGATCGGACCGAACTGTCCGGGTGTGCTCACCCCCGACGAATGCAAGATCGGCATCATGCCCGGAAACATCTTCCGCAAGGGTTCGGTCGGCGTTGTTTCGCGCTCGGGAACACTTACCTATGAGGCCGTGTTCCAGACCACAAATGTCGGCCTCGGCCAGACCACCGCCGTCGGTATCGGCGGCGATCCTGTCAAGGGCACCGAGTTCATCGACATGCTCGAGATGTTCCTCGCCGACGATGAGACCAAGTCGATCATCATGATCGGCGAGATCGGCGGTTCGGCCGAAGAAGACGCCGCGCAGTTCCTCAAGGACGAGGCCAAGCGCGGCCGCAGGAAACCGATGGCGGGCTTCATCGCCGGGCGCACCGCGCCGGCCGGCCGCACCATGGGTCATGCGGGCGCGGTCATCTCCGGCGGCAAGGGCGGCGCCGAAGACAAGATCGCGGCGATGGAATCGGCCGGCATCAAGGTTTCGCCCTCGCCGGCGCGGCTTGGCACGACGCTGGTCGAGGCGATCAAGGGCTAAGTGAGTAGTGAATAGTGAGTAGTGAAAAAACTGAGCGGTGAACAAATGAGAGACATCCATTTCTCTACTGACTACTGACTACTCACTCCCCAAAAAAAGGAGACGGAGCCAGGCTCCGCGGACAAAATGGCACGACAAGATCAGGCCAACGACCAATTCTCGCTTACCTCTTTCCTCTATGGCGGCAATGCCGATTACATCGACGCGCTCTACGCGGCGTATGAGGACGATCCCGCCTCGGTCAATCCCGAGTGGCAGGAGTTCTTCGCCGGACTGAAGGACGATGCCGGCGATGTGCGCAGGAACGCCAAGGGCGCCTCATGGGCCAAACCCTCCTGGCCGCTGCAGGCCAATGGCGAATTGGTGTCGGCGCTCGACGGCAATTGGGGCATCGTCGAAAAGCACCTGGAAAAGAAGGTCAAGGACAAGGCGGTCACCAACGGTGTCGTGCTGTCCGACGCCGATGTGCACCAGGCGACGCGCGATTCGGTGCGCGCCATCATGATGATCCGCGCCTTCCGCATGCGCGGCCATCTGCACGCCAATCTCGACCCGCTCGGCATTGCAAAGCTCGAAGACTATAACGAGCTGTCGCCGGAGAATTACGGCTTCACCGAAGCCGACTACGACCGGCCCATTTTCCTCGACAATGTGCTCGGGCTCGAATTCGGCAGCATCCGGCAGATGCTGGAAATCCTCAACCGCACCTATTGCTCGACGCTCGGCGTCGAGTTCATGCATATTTCCGATCCCGAGGAAAAGGCCTGGATCCAGGCGCGTATCGAGGGCGCCGACAAGGAGATTTCGTTCACCGCCACCGGCAAGAAGGCGATCCTGCAGAAGCTGGTCGAGGCGGAAGGCTTCGAGCAGTTCATCGACGTCAAGTACAAGGGCACCAAGCGCTTCGGTCTCGACGGCAGTGAATCGTTGATCCCGGCGCTGGAGCAGATTGTCAAGCGCGGCGGCCAGTTGGGCTTGAAGGAAATCGTGCTCGGCATGGCCCATCGCGGCCGCCTCAACGTGCTTTCCCAAGTGATGGCCAAGCCGCACCGCGCCATCTTCCACGAGTTCAAGGGCGGCTCCGCAGCCCCCGACGAGGTCGAAGGCTCGGGCGACGTGAAGTACCATCTCGGCGCCTCGTCGGACCGCGAGTTCGACGGCAACAAGGTGCACCTGTCGCTGACCGCCAACCCCTCGCATCTGGAGATCGTCGATCCCGTGGTGATGGGCAAGGCGCGCGCCAAGCAGGATTCCCTGTTCGGCCGTGGCCGCGAGGAAATCGTGCCACTGGAAGAGCGAGCCAAGGTGTTGCCGCTCTTGCTGCACGGCGACGCCGCCTTCGCCGGCCAGGGCGTGATCGCTGAAATCCTCGGCCTGTCGGGCCTGCGCGGCCACCGCGTCGCCGGCACGCTGCATTTCATCATCAACAACCAGATCGGCTTCACCACCAATCCGCGCTTCTCGCGCTCGTCGCCCTATCCGTCCGACGTCGCCAAGATGATCGAGGCGCCGATCTTCCACGTCAATGGCGACGACCCGGAAGCCGTGGTGCACGCCACCAAGGTGGCGATCGAGTTCCGCATGAAGTTCCACAAGCCGGTGGTCGTGGACATGTTCTGCTACCGCCGGTTCGGCCACAATGAGGGCGACGAGCCGGCCTTCACCCAGCCGCTCATGTACCGCAACATCCGCACCCATAAGACGACGGTGCAGATCTATGGCGAGCGCCTGATCGCGGAAGGCCACATCACCCAGGCCGAGCTCGACCAGCTCAAGGCCGACTGGCGCACGCATCTGGAAGCCGAATGGGAAGTCGGCCAGCATTACAAGCCCAACAAGGCCGACTGGCTCGACGGCGCCTGGTCGGGCCTGCGCACGGCCGACAATCAGGACGAGACAAGGCGCGGCAAGACCGCCGTGCCGGTCAAGACGCTGAAGGAAATCGGCAAGAAGCTGACCGAGGTGCCGAAGGATTTCGAAGCGCACAAGACGATCATCCGCTTCCTCGAGAATCGGCGCCAGGCGATCGAGTCCGGCGAAGGCATCGACTGGTCGACGGCGGAGGCGCTGGCCTTCGGCGCGATCCTGCTCGACGGCAATCCGATCCGGCTGTCGGGGCAGGATTCGGAACGCGGCACCTTCTCGCAGCGTCATTCCGTGCTTTACGATCAGCGCGACGAAACCCGCTACATCCCGCTCAACAATCTGTCGGCGGCGCAGGCCGGGTACGAAGTCATCAACTCGATGCTGTCGGAAGAAGCGGTGCTGGGCTTCGAATATGGCTACAGCCTGGCCGAGCCGAAGGCGCTGACCCTGTGGGAAGCGCAGTTCGGCGACTTCGCCAACGGCGCCCAGGTGGTGTTCGACCAGTTCATCTCGTCGGGCGAGCGCAAATGGCTCAGAATGTCGGGCCTCGTGTGCCTGTTGCCGCATGGCTATGAGGGCCAGGGCCCGGAACATTCTTCGGCCCGGCTGGAGCGCTTCCTGCAGCTTTGCGCCGAAGACAATATGCAGGTCGCCAACTGCACGACGCCGGCTAACTATTTCCACATCTTGCGCCGGCAGCTGAAGCGCGACTTCCGCAAGCCGCTGATCCTGATGACGCCGAAGTCGCTGCTGCGCCACAAGCGGGCGGTGTCGACGCTGCCGGAAATCTCGGGCGAAAGCTCGTTCCACCGGCTGTTGTGGGACGATGCCCAGCTGTTGCCCAACCAGGCGATCAAGCTGACCAAGGATTCCAAGATTCGCCGCGTCGTGCTGTGCTCGGGCAAGGTCTACTACGACCTCTATGAGGAGCGCGAGAAGCGCGGCATCAACGACATCTACCTGCTGCGCGTCGAACAGCTCTACCCGTTCCCGGCCAAGGCGCTGATCACGGAGCTGTCACGCTTCCGCAATGCGGAGATGGTGTGGTGCCAGGAGGAACCCAAGAACATGGGCGCCTGGTCATTCATCGACCCGTATCTGGAATGGGTGCTGGCACATATCGACGCCAAGCATCAGCGGGTGCGCTACACCGGCCGTCCGGCGGCCGCGTCGCCGGCGACCGGCCTGATGTCGAAGCACCTTGCCCAGCTCGCCGCGTTACTCGAAGACGCGCTCGGCGAATAAGCAGAATTGGGCGAATAGAACTGAAGCGAAAGAACGGACAGGCACAATGGCTACCGAAATCCGCGTTCCCACCCTTGGCGAATCCGTCACCGAAGCGACCGTCGGCAAATGGTTCAAGAAGGTCGGCGATGCCATTGCCGCCGACGAGCCGCTGGTCGAGCTCGAGACCGACAAGGTGACTGTGGAGGTGCCCGCCGCCGCCGCCGGCACGCTCGGCGAAATCTCTGTAAAAGAGGGTGAGACGGTCGGCGTCGGCGCGCTGCTAGGGTCGATTTCGGGCGGTGGGGCGGCTGCTCCCGCGACCAGGCCGCAAGCCGTGGCGCAGGCTTCGAGCCCCGACGCGGCGCAGACCACCAAGCAGGCCGCGGCAGAGACCGCCAAAGTTGCAGGCGACGCCGGCCCGGTCGAGCCGCGCACCATGCCGCCGGCGCCGGCGGCGGCAAAGCTGATCGCCGAGAACAATCTGTCGGTCGACCAGCTTTCCGGCTCGGGCAAGCGCGGTCAGGTGCTGAAGGGCGATGTGCTCGACGCCATCTCCAAGGGCGCGCCGTCGCAGCCGGCCGAAACGCCAAAAGCGGCGCCGGCCCCGGTTGCGGTCCGGGCGCCGTCGTCGGGCGACGATGCTTCGCGTGAAGAGCGCGTGCGCATGACCAAGCTGCGCCAGACCATCGCGCGCCGGCTGAAGGAAGCGCAGTCGACCGCAGCCATGCTGACCACCTTCAACGAGGTCGACATGTCGGCCGTGATGGCGCTCAGGACCAAATACAAGGACGTGTTCGAGAAGAAGCACGGCGTGAAGCTCGGCTTCATGGGCTTCTTCACCAAGGCCGTCACGCACGCGCTGAAGGAAATCCCTTCGGTCAATGCCGAGATCGACGGCACCGACATCATCTTCAAGAACTACGCCCATATCGGCGTCGCGGTCGGCACCGAAAAGGGTCTCGTGGTTCCGGTCGTGCGCGATGCCGACCAGATGTCCATCGCCGAGATCGAGAAGGATATCGGCCGGCTCGGCATTGCCGCACGTGATGGCAAGCTGTCGGTGGCGGATATGCAGGGCGGCACCTTCACCATCTCCAATGGCGGTGTCTACGGATCGCTGATGTCGACGCCGATCCTCAACGCGCCGCAGTCGGGCATTCTCGGCATGCACAAGATCCAGGAGCGCCCGGTCGTGGTCGGCGGCCAGATCGTGATCCGACCGATGATGTACCTGGCGCTCAGCTACGATCACCGCATCGTCGACGGCAAGGAAGCCGTAACCTTCCTGGTGCGTGTCAAGGAAAGCCTGGAGGATCCCGAGCGGCTGGTGCTCGATCTCTGAGGCGGTCGGATGGCGGGTTGCGGCAGGGCTGGCCAATGATGGCCCTTTTGCCTGGGCTCGCCAGACCGGTCGTGCTGGTGGCCGGCATTCTCGCGGCTGTTGCAAATGCCCATGCCGCCTGTCCAACCGAGCTTGCCGTTTACGGCGACAGCCAGAGCGGCGCGGAGATCGACTTCACCCCAACAGGCACGTCGGCCACCGTCACCAACAGGTTTCGCTTGGTCCTCGACAACAATGTCGTGCTGAACGGCATCGTCATGTGGACCCAGGACGTATCGCGGCCTAACGGCGCGCTGATGTACAAATGTCCGGAAGGCGATGTCACCGGCGAGGAGCTTGCCGCCTGCACGCTGTGGAACGGCGTCGTCTACACGTCCGACGACAAGGGCAATATCGGGCTTTTGCCGGCCGAGGGCGTCGAGGCGCCGAAGACGCTGATCCTGCCCGATCTCGGGCCGGCGTTGCGGCAATCCCGGGCCTATGGCGGCAGCGGTTTTTCGAAAGTGCCGTCGGATGTGTTCGCGATGAAGGGATGCCAGGAATGAGCGCGACGCAAAAAGTGCTGCTGGTCACCGGCGGCAGCCGCGGGATCGGCGCCGCCATCTGCCGGCTGGGGTCGGAGGCGGGCTATCGCGTCGGGGTCAATTACGCCTCCAACAAGGCCGCCGCCGATGCGCTGGTCGCCGAAATCAGGGACGGCGGCGGCGAAGCCGTTGCCGTCAGGGGCGATGTCGGCAAGGAAACCGATATCGTGGCCATGTTCGGCGCCGTCGACCGCGCCTTTGGCCGGCTCGACGCCTTCGTCAACAATGCCGGCATCGTCGACGTCAAGGCGCGCGTCGACGAGATGGATGTCGCGCGGCTGGAGCGCATGATGCGCATCAATGTCGTCGGCTCGTTCCTGTGCGCCCGCGAGGCGGTCAAGCGCATGTCGACGCGGCATGGCGGGTCGGGCGGCGCGATCGTCAACATCTCGTCGGCGGCGGCGACGCTGGGCTCGCCGGGCGAATATGTCGACTATGCCGCCTCCAAGGGCGCCATCGACACCTTCACCATCGGGCTTGCCCGCGAGGTGGCGCTGGAGGGCATTCGCGTCAATGCGGTGCGGCCGGGCATCATCGACACCGACATCCACGCCTCCGGAGGCCAGCCGGACCGGATAGAACGGTTCCGCGATCTGCTGCCGATGAAAAGGGCAGGAACGGCGGACGAAGTCGCCGGTGCGGTCCTCTATCTTTTATCCGATGCCGCGTCCTATACGACGGGCGCGATCCTGAATGTCAGCGGCGGCCGCTGAGCCCCAAGCAAAAGGGAAACAAACATGGCTTATGACGTGGTTATCATCGGCTCGGGACCGGGCGGCTATGTCTGCGCCATCAAGGCGGCACAGCTTGGGCTGAAGGTCGCGGTGGTCGAGAAGAACGCGACCTTCGGCGGTACCTGCCTCAACATCGGCTGCATCCCGTCCAAGGCGCTGCTTCATGCCTCCGAGATGTTCGCCGAGGCCGGCCATTCCTTCGACACGCTCGGTGTCGAGATTCCGGCACCCAAGCTGAACCTGAAGAAAATGATGGCGCACAAGGACGCGACGGTGTCGTCCAACGTCAACGGCGTCGCCTTCCTGTTCAAGAAGAACAAGATCGATGCGTTCCGGGGCACCGGCAAGGTGGTTGGCGCCGGCAAGGTCTCGGTGACCGGCGAGGACGGCAAGGTCGAGGAGATCGAGACCAAAAACATCGTCATCGCCACCGGGTCCGATGTCGCCGGCATTCCGGGCGTCAAGGTCGATTTCGACGAGAAAATCATCGTGTCGTCGACCGGTGCGCTGTCGCTCGAAAAGGTGCCTGGTCATCTGGTGGTGGTCGGCGGCGGCGTCATCGGGCTCGAGCTCGGCTCGGTCTGGGCACGGCTCGGAGCCAAGGTCACCGTGGTCGAGTTCCTCGACACCATTTTGGGCGGCATGGACGGCGAGGTGTCGAAACAATTCCAGCGGCTGCTCTCCAAGCAAGGTTTTGAGTTCAAGCTCGGCGCCAAGGTCACCGGCGTCACCAAGGCCAAGAAGGGCGCGACCGTCACTTTCGAGCCGGTCAAGGGCGGTGCCGCCGAAACGATCGATGCCGACGTGGTGCTGATCTCGACCGGACGCCGCGCCTTTTCGGATAGCCTCGGTCTGAAGGAAGCCGGCGTCAACGTCGACGAGCGCGGCCGGGTCAAGACCGACGGCCATCTCAGGACCAATGTTCCCGGCATCTATGCCATCGGCGATGTCATCGCCGGGCCGATGCTGGCGCACAAGGCCGAGGACGAGGGCGTGGCGGTGGCCGAGACCATCGCCGGCCAGGCCGGCCATGTGAACTATGAGGTCATTCCGAGCGTGGTCTACACCAGTCCGGAGATCGCCTCGGTCGGCAAGACCGAGGAAGAGCTGAAGAAGGCCGGCATCGACTACAAGGTCGGCAAATTTCCCTTCACCGCCAATGGCCGCGCGCGCGCCATGCTACACACCGACGGTTTCGTGAAGATCCTGGCCGACAAGCAGAGCGACCGCGTGCTAGGCGTCCATATCGTCGGCTTCGGCGCCGGCGAGATGATCCACGAGGCGGCGGTGCTGATGGAGTTCGGCGGCTCGTCGGAAGACCTGGCGCGCACCTGCCACGCGCATCCGACGATGTCGGAAGCGGTGAAGGAAGCGGCGCTGGCGACGTTCTTCAAGCCGATCCATATCTGAGGGTGCCCAACGCTTCGTCGTCCTATGGCGGAGCAAGGAGCGAAGCGACGCGGCGTGGACCCCTGGAGCTGCTCCGCAGCCCAAGGGATCCATGCCGTGATTTTAGAGCGCTCCCGCGGTGCGGAATTCTGCTCCGCTGCATTCCTCGGCCGAGGTTGCGGCATGGATCCTCGGGTCAAGCCCGAGGATGACGACGCGCGGGTGGCTTGGCGCCAAGGCTCCCAACGGTCATTACCAAACAAAAACGGCCCGCCTTTCAGCGGGCCGTTCGTCTTTGATATCGAGCCGCTTACTGGGCCGGCGCAGGCGCTGGTGCAGGCGCGGGAGCCGGGGCGGCTGGCTTGGCCGGTTCGGCGGGCTTCATCGGTTCAGCCGGCGCGGGCGCCGGGGCCGGTGTGCTGGCCGCTGGCGGCTCGGCGGGTGCCGGGTGCTGGCCACTTCTTCCGAAAACGTAATACGCGACTATCGCCAGAATAACGACGACCAGCGCAATCAGCCAAGGGCTGCCGCCACCGCCGCTCGGCCGAGGGGCATTGGTGGACGAATTGTACGGATCGTTTGGATTTGGTGTGTTCGCCATAAACGTGTCCTCCGGGAAAATGAAAATGGTCAATCAACATCCATCAACGCGCAACCGTTGATTGGGTTTCACGCTAGCGGAGGAAAACGCCGGAAACGCGGCGTTTGCGGGCCTCCGCTGCCATCCGACTCAATTGACGGCGGTGACAGTATAGCCGGCTTTGCGGAAATCCTCGACCAGTCCCTCTGGACCGGGAAGATGCAGCGCGCCGACCGCCATGAAGGCGTTGCCCTTGGCCAGGATCGGCCCGGCATGGTCGACCATCACCTTGTTGCGGCTGGTGATCATGGTCTCCTCGAAGGCGGCATAACCCGCGGGATCGTCCTGCTCGTCGGGCATGGCGGCGCGGAACAGCGGCCAGAACATGCCGGTGTCGCCACGCTGGTAGAGCACGATCATGGTCTCGTTGATGTCGTTGACCTTGTCGCCCAGCTTCAGCGTGTCGACCAAGCCCTTCATGTGGAAGGCGAGCGGCAGCGAGGCCATGGCGCGGAGCTGGCTCTCGGCCGTTTCCAATCCTTCCACCGGCTTGCCGGCCGCCTTGGCGCTCTCCGCCAGCTTGACGTCGAGCACCGGCGCTCCGCCGGCCTGGCGGGCGAGTTCGCAGGCTGGAAGCGCCATCATGGCCGACAGCATCCATGGCTTCATCTTGGCGACCGTTGCCGGCGGGATGCCGCGCGCGTCGAGCGCGGCGTTCATGGCCGCCGCTTCGTCCGGCGACAGCAATGACGACAGCGTCGTGGAGTCGGTGAACATCATCAGGTCCGGCTCCTTCAGCATCGCCGCCATCATCTTCTGCTTGTCGAGCACGTCGGTGGTCTCGATGATGAGGGTGCCGGCGGCGTCAAAGGCCTTCTGCGCATAGGCCGGCAGCGTGGTCACGCGCGGATCGGTCATGTGCATGGTGCCGAACAGGTAGGATGGCTGTTCGCCTGATTTTTCCAGCTTCCACAGCAGGCCCTTGCCATTGAGCGTGGCCGCTGCCTCCGCCTCGATCTTGTCGTAGGTGGCAGGGCTACCCTTCTGCAAGGCCGACAGCATGTCGGCGCCGGTACAGGTCGGGACTTCCGCGTGCGCCCTGCCGGCGGCGAACAGCAGCACGGCAAGGAAGGACAGGAAAAACAGCACGTTGAGCGCGACAAGCAGTTTCAGCGAGACGGAAGCTGCACGGTCGGCGATGGCGATGATGCGTTTCATGATCCCATTCCTAGGACCGAAAAGCGGCAAAACCGTTAATCGGGACGGCAAAATTGAAGGGTTCAGGCCCTGGGGTGGGCCGATTCGTAGATTTCCAGCAGTCTTGCGGTGTCGACACCGGTGTAGATCTGCGTCGTCGACAGGCTGGCGTGGCCCAAGAGTTCCTGGATGGTGCGCAGATCGCCGCCACGGCCGAGCAAATGGGTGGCGAAGGAATGGCGCAAGGCATGCGGCGTCGCGGTGTCAGGCAGGTTGAGCGCCGCGCGCAGTTTCGCCATGTCGCGCTGGATGATGGCCGGGTTGAGCGGGCCGCCGCGCGCGCCGCGAAACAGCAAGCCCTTGGGATCGAGATGGTAGGGACAGAGCCTGCGGTATTCGGCGATTGCCCTGAGCGCCACCGGCAGCACCGGCACCAGCCGCGTCTTGCCGCCTTTGCCGGTGACGCGCAGCACGGTGTCGGCCTCCGATGCCAGATCGGCCCCGGCCAGCCCAAGCGCTTCCGAAATGCGCAGGCCCGAGCCGTAGAGCAGCGTCAGCACGGCGGCATTGCGGGCAGCGATCCAGGGCTCTTCAGCCAGCTGACCCTCGACGGAGACCACGTGCCTGGCATCGCTCGCCGTCAGCGGCTTGGGCAGCGATTTGGGCTGGCGCGGCGCGCGCAAGGCAGCCGCACCAGCCGCATTGGCCAGGCCTCGTCGTTCGAGGAACCGCAGCAGCGAACGGATGCCGGCCAATCCGCGGCCAAGCGTGTGTGCACCGGCACCGGCATTGCGGCGAGCGGCGAGGAAGCCGCGCAGATCGGCCGGGCGCAGGTCCGAGATATCGGAAATGCCGGGCGGTCCGCCGATATGGCCGGTAAGGAAGTGCAGGAACTGGCGTGAATCGCGCTCATAGGCCTCGACGGTTTGCGGCGACAGCCGGCGTTCGCGCGCCAGCATCTTCAGCCAGCTCTCACGCGCCGCCTGGAGATCGGGTTTTGCCGGTATGAGGAATTCCTGCATGGCGGCATTTTCGGGTATTCGGGTTAGGAAGCGGTGAAGAGGCCGTCATTGAAATGACGGCGAGGCGGCGCTAGAGCAGGGGCAAAGGATTTTTCGCCCATGAGCAAACCCCAAAACCCCGTCCAAATGGCCGTGATCGGAGCCGCGCACGGCATCAAGGGCGAGCTCAGGGTGAAAACCTTCACCGGCGATCCAATGGCGCTGGCCGACTACGGGCCGCTCTACGCCAGGGACGGCCGTGCCTTCCAGATCACCGACATAAGGCCTGCCAACACCGTTGTCGTGGTGCGGTTCAAGGGCGTCAACGACCGCAACGCGGCCGAAGCGCTTGCCGGTACGGAGCTGTTCGTCGACCGCTCGATGTTGCCCGATGATGGCGAGGAGGACGAATTCTATCATGCCGACCTGATCGGGCTGGAAATCCGGGATGATACCGGTGCCGCCATCGGGAAGGTCGTCGCGGTGCACAATTTCGGCGGCGGCGACATTCTCGATGTGACGCTCGCCGGGCGCAAGGGTGTGCTTATCCCGTTCACGCAGGTCGCCGTGCCTGCCGTGTCGATCGCCGAGGGTTTTGTCCGCGTCGACCCGGTGGCGGCCGGTCTGGTCGAGGACGAGGATGGTGAGGCGCCGCGCGAGGACGATTTCGACCCCAAGGGCAGGCCGCGCGGACCGCGCGACGCCGGGGGCAACCGGTGAGTTTTGCCGCGTCGGTGCTGACGCTCTATCCCGAGATGTTTCCCGGCGCGCTCGGCGTGTCGCTGGCCGGACGGGCGCTGGAGGCCGGCACATGGTCGCTTGATGCGATCCAGATCCGCGATTTCGCCATCGACAAGCATCGCACCGTCGACGACACGCCGGCCGGCGGCGGCGCCGGCATGGTGATGCGCGCCGATGTGCTGGCCAAGGCGGTCGACCATGCTTCGCCTCCCGGTGATTTGCGGCCGCGGCTCTTGATGAGCCCGCGCGGCAAACCGCTGACGCAGGCGCGCGTGCGCGAGCTCGCCGCCGGGCCGGGCGCCGTCATCCTGTGTGGCCGCTTCGAAGGTGTCGACCAGCGGGTGATCGACGCGCGCGGCCTGGAGGAAGTCTCGATCGGCGATTTCATCCTGTCGGGCGGCGAGCCGGCGGCACTCGTGCTGCTCGACGCCGTGGTGCGGCTGTTGCCCGGCGTGATGGGCAATGCCGTGTCCGGTGAGGAAGAGAGTTTCGAGAACGGCCTGCTCGAACATCCGCATTACACGCGGCCGCAGGAATTCGAGGGCAGGGAGATTCCCGAAGTGCTGATCTCGGGTAATCACAAGAAGATCGCCGCCTGGCGGCGTGAGCAGTCAGAGCGGCTGACGAAGGAGAGGCGGCCCGATCTTCTGGGCGCTCAGCCTTTGGTGAAATAGTAGAAGGCGAGAAACAGGCCGACGGCGACCACGAAGCCGCGCACCATTTTCTGCGGCACGCGCTTGGCGATCCAGACGCCGGCATAGCCGCCCAGCGCGCCGGCCGGGATCATGATGATCGCCTGCGGCCAGGCGACGACGCCGCCCGAGACGAAGACGACGATGGCGACAGCGGCGATGACCACCGCGAGCATGTTCTTCAAGGCATTCAGCCGGTGGTAATCGCCGGCTTGGGTCAGGCCGAGGGTGGCCAGCATCATCACGCCCATGCCGGCGCCGAAGAAGCCGCCATAGATGGCGGTGACGAATTGGGCCAGCGAACCGGCGAGAGAACCCACGGCCGCGTCATGTCCAGGTTTCGGCGCCGGCTTCAGCCAGGGTCCGGCGGCAAACAGCGCCGTCGCGCCCAAAAGCAGCCACGGCACCAAGGCGCGAAAGGATGGATTGTCGAGCGCCAGCAGGATCAGCGCGCCGGCCAGCGCGCCGCCGGCCGAGATCAGGCAGAGCAGCAGCGCGCCGCGCCAGAAGTGCCTGATATCGTCCCAGTAGGCGAGCGTCGAGGTGATGTAGCCGGGAAATTGCGTCACCGAGGAGGTGGCGTTGGCGACGATCGGCGGCACGCCGACCAATGTCATGGCGCCGAAGGTGATGAAGGTGCCGCCGCCGGCGACCGCGTTGGCGGCGCCTGACAGAAAGCCCGCCAGGAAGAGCAGGATGGCGTGGAAGACAGACATGGAGGGCCGCCGTAAGGATGTGTGCTATTTCTGCCTTAGGGAGCTTGCCGGATCTGCGCAACCCGGCACGGCAGGATTAAGATGGTGCCATGCCGGGAGCCATGCCGGCAAAAAATGCATGGGCAAGGCGTGACAAAGCGCCGAAATAGCTGTATGTGCCCGCCCGTACCGGCAAGAACAATCTGCCGGACCCGTCAACAATGACGGTGTAGTCGCCCCTGCCCGATGTTTTGAAGACAAATGTCTTGGAGACAAAGGACATAGCCGAGCGGTCGAATGGAACTGCAAGGCGAGCGTAGGGCGCTCTGACTGTCGGAAGAACAAGAAGTGGATTTCTAGATGGATCTCATCCGTCAGCTCGAGGCCGAACAGGCCGCCAAGATCGAAGCCAAGCGCAAGCTTCCCGAATTCCAGCCCGGCGACACCGTGCGCGTCCAGGTCCGCGTGACCGAAGGCACCCGCACCCGCGTCCAGGCCTATGAGGGCGTCGTCATCGCCCGCGCCGGTTCCGGCTTCCAGGAAAATTTCACCGTCCGCAAGATCTCCTACGGCGAAGGCGTCGAGCGCGTGTTCCCAGTCTACTCGCCGATGGTCGAAGGCGTCGAGATCGTGCGCCGCGGCAAGGTGCGCCGCGCCAAGCTCTATTACCTGCGCGATCGTCGCGGCAAGTCGGCTCGTATCTCGGAAAACACCGGCGTGCGCGCCCGCAAGCTCAACGATGAGGAGCGTGATGCGCTGAACGCCGAGAAGGCCCGCATCGAGGCCGAGAAGGTCGCCGCCGCCCAGGCGCTGGCCGCCGAGACGGCCGCCAAGGAAGCCGCGGAGAAGAAGGCGGCCGCCGAGGCCGAAGCAGCCAAGGCCGCTGAAGCGACCCCCGCCGAATAAGGTTCGACGAAGGATTTTGAAAAAGGCGGCTTTGGCCGCCTTTTTTCGTTTCACCAGACTGTGAACGCTTTCAGTTCCGGCAATGCGGAACGGTGGTTGACCTCCAATTACATAGTATACTAAATAATCGTGCACAACATGATTGGAGACTACGACATGGCACTCTACACCACACAGGCCCACGTGACCGGCGGTCGCGCCGGCCATGGCGAGACCAGCGACGGCCTGCTCAAGGTCGACCTGGCGATGCCCAAGGAGCTCGGCGGGCCGGGCGGCGCCACCAATCCCGAACAGCTTTTCGCCATCGGCTATGCCGCCTGCTTCGAAAGCGCCGTCCGCTTCGTCGCGCGCAAGCAGAAACTGCCGCTCGAAGATGCCGCGGTAACCGCCACTGTCAGCCTGCTTCCCAACGGCGAGGGCTTCAGGCTCGGCGTTGCGCTCGCGGCGGAGACAAAAGGCCTTGATCAGGCGGCGGCGGAAGCGCTTGTATCGGCGGCGCATCAGGTTTGCCCCTATTCGAACGCCATCAGGGGCAATGTCGAGGTGGCGCTTTCGGTAAAGGTGGCATGACGACAAAGTTCGAAACGAAAGACAGCGAGGCCCCGGCGGAGGCCGCCGGGGCGATCCCGGTGCCACGGCTCGATCAGCAGCTCTGCTTCGCGCTCTATTCGGCGAGCGGGCTGATGACCAAGCTTTACCGGCCGTTGCTCGATCCGCTCGGCCTGACCTATCCGCAATATCTGGCGATGCTGGCGCTGTGGGAACGTGCGCCGAGCACGGTGGGTGACCTTGGCGAAGCGCTGGGCCTGGATTCAGCGACGCTGACGCCGCTGCTCAAGCGGATGGAGGCGGGCGGCCTGGTCACCCGCCGGCGCGATGCCGCGGACGAGCGCCGGGTGCTGGTCGAGCCGACAGCCAAGGGCCAGGCCCTGCGCGCCCGCATGAAGGATGTCTCGGCCGCACTTGCCTGCAGCGTCCCGCTCGGACCAGGCGAAGCGAAGGCCCTGCACGGCACACTCACCCATCTTGTCGCGGGCCTGCGTAGCGCTGTGGCCGACGACCGGTCGACGGACGCGTCGGTCCCCGACACGGGAAAATCCTAGCCGTCAACGCAGCCGTCCATTGCCGTGGCACGGATCGTTCCGGAAATCTCCGGATTGAAGGCATCCAAATCCGTTTTGGGCTATCCCAACGCAGCGTGCCGTCTTGCATGGCGCTTGCGGAAAGCTAAAGTCGGCGCCGGATTTTCTTGCAAGCCCGGTCGATACCCGGGCGCTTTCAATTTCCGGGGAGTGTTGTCATGACCAAATCAAAATTGCTGCTGGCCGGCCTGCTGGCTCTCGTCCTGGCGCCCATTGCCGCCTTCGCGCAGGCGCTGCCCGATCTCGGCGGCAAAAAGGTGGTGGTGGTGACGGAGAATGCCTATCCGCCGCTGCAATTCATCGATGCCAAGACCGGCAAACAGATCGGCTGGGAATATGACGCGATGAACGAGATCGCCAAGCGGCTCAATTTCAAGGTCGAGTACCAGAACACCTCCTGGGACGCGATGATCCAGGCGGTTTCGGATAACCAGTACAACATCGGCATGACCGGGATCACCATCAAGGACGACCGCAAGCAGAAGGTGGATTTCTCCGACCCCTATATGCGCTCGGAACAGTTCATGCTGGTGCGCGGCGATGAAGGCCGCTTCACCGATGCCAAGACCTTCGGCGCCTTCAAGGACGGGCTGATCGGCGCGCAGGCGGGCACCACGCCATTCTATACCGCCGTCTACAGCGTGCTGGACGGCAATGAGCAGAACCCGCGCATCAAACTGTTCGAAACATTTGGCGCCACGGTGCAGGCGCTGAAATCCGGCGATGTCGACGTCGTGCTGACCGACGGCACTGCGGGCAAGGGCTATGTCGATGCCTCGGAGGGCAAGCTGAAGCTGATCGGCGGCCCGCTCGGCACCGAGGATTTCGGCTTCATCTTCCCCAAGGGCTCGGACCTGGTGAAGCCGGTCAACGCGGCGATCGCGGCGCTCAAGGCGGATGGCACGCTCGATGCGCTCAACAAGAAATGGTTCCTTGATTACAAGATGGGGCAGTGAGCCAATCTTGTTGAAGGAGTCGTCTGAGGGGCAGGGAGTTGCGCTGAGGCTGCGCCCGCGTCCCTCTCTCAGTTCTTACGCCACCTGATGGCAGCCCCCTCCATCTCCAAACCCGACTTTCCCTGGTGGCTCGCCGTTGCCGGCGTCCTTGCGTTGGCGGCCGCACTCGCCATCGCGGCCAGCGATCTCTACGCGCAGGTCTTCGCCACTGTCGCCAAGGGCATCGGCATCACCGTCTTCGTCACCGTGGTTGCTTTCGCCATGGCGTCGATCATCGGCCTCGGCATTGCGCTCATGGGCCTGTCGGGCTCGACCTGGCTGCGGCAGATCGCGCGCTTCTATGTCGAGATCATCCGTGGCGTGCCGATCCTGGTGCTGCTGTTCTGGATCGCGTTTGCCGGCGCGCCGGCCTTCGTCGCGGCCTGGAACGCGCTGACCGCGCCGTTGCAGAGCGCCGGCATTCTCGGCGAGCTGCTGGTGCGCGACGTGTCGTTGCTGTGGCGCGCCATCATGGCGCTGACAATCGGCTATTCGGCCTTCATCTCGGAGGTTTTCCGGGCCGGCATCCAGTCGGTCGAGAAAGGCCAGATCGAGGCGGCGAAGGCCTTGGGGCTGAGCCGCGCGCAGCGCTTCCGGCTGGTCGTGTTCCCGCAGGCGATCCGCACCATCCTGCCGCCGCTCGGCAATGATTTCGTCGCCCTGGTCAAGGATTCCTCGCTGGTCTCGGTGCTCGGCGTCGCCGACATCACGCAGATGGGCAAGGTCTATGCGGCCGGCTCGTTCCGCTTCTTCGAGACCTATTCGATAACAGCCTATATCTATCTCATCCTCACCATTGGCCTGTCGCTGTCGCTCAGGGCGCTGGAGCGGCGTTTGCGCCGCCAGCACGAGGAATAGTTTTTCGGCCAGGACAGCGTTAGGCTCGGGTGCTTACCGGAGGAGCGTGCCCATGAACATCGACAAGGCCAATGCGGCGCTGGATTCGGTCTACACGGCCGATACGCCCGAAACGCTGGCGCAAGCCTATACCGCATGGGCCGCGACCTATGACAGCGAAACCGCCTCGCTCGGTTATCTCCTGCCGTTCCTGATCACCGCCTGGGTGGCGCGCCACGTGCCGGCGGGCGAGGGGCCGCTGCTCGACGCCGGCTGCGGCACCGGCCTGTCGGGACCTTCCTTGAAAGCGCTCGGTTACAGTGACATTGCCGGGCTGGATCTCTCGGACGACATGCTCAAGATCGCCGGCAGTCGCAATGCCTACAGCGAGCTGAAGCAGGCGATGCTTGGCGGCCCGCTGCCGTGGCCGGACGGCCATTTCCGCGCCTTCTTCTCCGCCGGTGTGTTCACCATCAGCCACGCGCCGGCGTCTGGCCTGCACGAGCTGGTGCGCATCACGAAGAAGGGCGGCCACGCCATCTTCACCGTGCGCGACCAGGTTTTCGAGAGCGGCGGGTTCCAGGTGGTGTTCGATGAATTGGAGCAGGGAGGAAAGTGGCGGACGGTTGAGGCAAGCCCGTGGTTTCGCTGCTATGCGATCGCCGAGCCGGACGCGCTGGTGAGGACCTTTGTGTTCGAGGTGATCTGAGCGCTGGCGACACGCCGCAATTGCCGAAAACCCAAAACATTGCTATCTACCCGGCCATGGAAGAGCTTTTTGGCGATCCGGCCTACAAGGGATTCGTGCTGCAGGACAGAAAACGCCTGCCGTCGCGCTTCTCCGCGCGCATGTCCGGCGCCCTGACCAGCCGACTTCGCTGATCCCTGACGGCCAGCTGCAGGCTTGCGGCATCAGTTCTTTCCCATTCTCATATCGACGGATTTACGCACATGAGCGCACCGCGCACCCTCTACGACAAGATTTTCGACGACCATGTCGTCGACCGCCAGGACGACGGCACCTGCCTGCTCTATATCGACCGCCACCTCGTTCATGAAGTGACCAGCCCGCAGGCCTTTGAGGGCCTGCGCATGAGCGGCAGAAAAGTCCGTCACCCGGAAAAGACGCTGGCCGTTGTCGATCACAATGTCTCGACCTCGCCCGAGCGCAAGTTCGGCATCAAGAACGAGGAAAGCCGCATCCAGGTCGAGGCGCTGGCCAAGAACGCCAGGGATTTCGGCGTCGAGTATTATTCCGAGAACGATATCCGCCAGGGCATCGTCCACATCATCGGACCCGAGCAGGGCTTTACGCTGCCGGGCATGACCATCGTCTGCGGCGACAGCCACACCTCCACCCATGGTGCTTTCGGCGCGCTGGCGCATGGCATCGGCACGTCGGAAGTCGAGCATGTGCTGGCGACGCAGACGCTGATCCAGCGCAAGGCCAAGAACATGCTGGTCCGCGTCGATGGCGTGCTGCCGGAAGGCGTCACCGCCAAGGACATCATCCTCGCCATCATCGGCGAGATCGGCACCGCCGGCGGCACCGGTTATGTCATCGAATATGCCGGCGAGGCGATCCGTGCGCTGTCGATGGAAGGCCGCATGACGATCTGCAACATGTCGATCGAAGGCGGCGCGCGCGCCGGCCTGATCGCGGCGGACGAGACCACCTTCGCCTATGTCAAGGACAAGCCGCGCGCGCCCAAGGGCGCTGCCTGGGACGCGGCGCTCGAATACTGGAAGACGCTGCGGACCGACGAAGGCGCGCATTTCGACAAGGTGATCGTGCTCGACGCGGCGAAACTGCCGCCGATCGTCTCCTGGGGCTCTTCGCCCGAGGACGTCGTCTCAGTGCAAGGCATCGTGCCTAACCCGGATGACATCACCGACGAGAACAAGCGCACCTCCAAGCTGCGCGCGCTCGACTATATGGGCCTGACGCCGGGGACGAAGATCACCGACATCACGCTCGACCGCGTCTTCATCGGCTCCTGCACCAATGGCCGCATCGAGGATCTGCGCGCCGTCGCCAAGGTGGTCGAAGGCAAGACGGTCAGCCCGCATGTCGATGCCATGATCGTGCCGGGCTCCGGCCTGGTGAAGGAGCAAGCGGAAGCCGAGGGGCTGGACAAGATCTTTCTCGCCGCCGGTTTCGACTGGCGCGAGCCGGGCTGCTCGATGTGCCTGGCCATGAACGACGACCGGCTGAAGCCGCATGAACGCTGCGCCTCGACCTCGAACCGCAATTTCGAGGGCCGGCAAGGCTTCAAGGGCCGCACCCATCTGGTGTCGCCGGCGATGGCGGCGGCGGCGGCGATCGCCGGCCACTTCGTCGACATCCGCGACTGGAAATAAGCCAGGCTCGGCATTGACCCAAGCCTGGCGCGGCCCGGGTCAGGCCTTGCCGTCACGCCGTATGAGCTCGTGGAATTCCTCGCGGCGACCAGGTTCGTCCGCCGCGACCACGAGCGCCAGCTGCTGCTCTTCGAAGAGCTTGAACCATTCGTCCCATTCGACAAGCTCATAGCCGCCGGCATTGACGGGCCGTTCCGGCTGGTCCTGGTCCTGATAGGCGTTCTGGCCGAAGACCAGCCTCAGCATGGGCTGCGTCCCAGCCTCGGGCGATATGTCGACGATTGCCGGAAAGCCGGCGCGCCCGGCAGCCCATGAACGGATTGCATCGTGGTCGGTCAATGTGATCGTGTCGGCCATAGCCTGCTCCTGGATTGTGAATTGAGGAACGCTGCCGACAGCACCGGGTTCCCCGCCGACATATCGCGCCAACACCCTGGCTTAACGGCTTGTTTGGGCTTGCCCCCTAAGGTCTTCCGTGACGTCAAGCGAGAGAAGTCACGGTCCTTTGGACACTGGCCTGTTCATAGCGTTGCTCAATCCGACGATCGCGCTGGCGCTCGGCGCGGCGTTTCTCGTGCTGTGGTTCTACCAGCGCCATCGTCCCTATCTGGCGGTGCTGGCGCTCAGCTACTGCGCCTCGGCGCCCGGCTTCCTGTTCCAGTATTTCACCTTGCCGATCGGCGTGGTGCTGACCAAGCTGGTGTCGAACATCTGCTTCACCATCGCCGCCTGCTGCCTGTCGGGCGCCATCATCGCCCGCTACGGCAGGAAGGTGCCCGGTGTGGGAATCGCCGTGCTGGCGGGCGGCGGCCTTGCGGCGTTCGCGTGGTTTCTCTTCGTCACCCCGGATCTCACCTGGCGCATCCTGGCGATGAATTTCGGTTTCGGCGGCCTCAGCCTGCTCGTCGCCGCCGAATTGCGCCCGGTGCGCAACAATGGCCCGACAGAAAAGATCCTGTTCGTGCTGTCGCTGCTGTCCAGCGTCAATTTCTTCGTGCGCACCCTGGTGGTGGTCATCGCGCACGGGCCCTTCGCCAGCTATGACGGCTTCTACGGCTCGTCCTACTGGACGACGGCGTTGTTGTCGCACGCACTGCTGTCGCTGCTGATCGCGCTTTGCCTCTTCACCGCGGCCGCGCTCGACGTGATGAAGGCGCTGAAGACGGAAACCCATACCGACCCGCTTTCGGGGCTGCTCAACCGCCGAGGTTTCGAGGAGCGCGCCGCCATGCTGCTGCAGCATTGCGCCATGGCCAAATTCCCGGTGGCGCTGGTGCTGGCCGACCTCGACCATTTCAAGGCCCTCAACGACGTGCACGGGCATGCCGCCGGTGACCGCGCGATTGCGGACTTTGCCGCCAAGCTGCGCTCGGCCACGGGAGCACGAGGTGCCGCGGGGCGCATCGGCGGCGAGGAATTCGCCGTGCTCCTGCCGCTGACCGATCTCGCCGCCGCCCGGCTGTTCGCCGAGGCGGTGCGCACACTCTATTCGGCCGGCGGCGTCGACGGGCTTCCCGCCGGCACGAAGGTCACCGCCAGCTTCGGCGTGGCGGCCCGCAGCGGCGACGAGACGCTGGAGCCCTTGTTGCGCCGGGCCGACGAGGCGCTTTACAAGGCCAAGAAAAATGGCCGCGACGGCGTGCGCGTCTCCTACGAGCGGCCGGAGACGATGTTCGTGCCGGAGCCGCTCAGGGCCAGCTGACCGCCGCATCCGCGCTCGGCGTTAACGTCTTTTTCGCCCGGCGATGTTTAGCTGTCGGCAGGGGTTTGAGGATCCATGAGCGGCGCCAACTTCATCCTGTTGATCAACCTGGCGGTCGCCGGCCTGCTGGCGGCATCCTTCATGGCTGTCTCGTTCCACGATGCCGGCCGCGCGCCGGCGCGCTGGCTGGCGTCAGGTTATGTCCTGGGCATGGCCTATTCGGCGATCGAATTCAGCATTCCCGTCTTCAGCGACGCGCGGCTTCCGGTGGTTACCGCCTTTGCCGTTTTCCTTGGCGCCACCATTGCCTTCAATGGCGGACTTGCCCGCAAATATGGCGTGGCGCCGCCATGGACGCCGATGCTGTTCTTTCTGGCCGTCACCACCATCGCGGTCTATTTCGTGCAGGATCTGCCGCGCCAGTCGCTCACCCGCATGATGGTCTACCAGCTTCCCTACGCAGCCATGCAGTTCACCGGCCTCGGCATCGTCTGGCAGTCGAGGCAAGGCCGCGGTCGGCTCGATCTGATCTTGATGGCGTTGCTTGCCGCCAGCGGCCTGCAGTTTGCCTCAAAGCCGTTCATCGCGCATGCGCTCGGCGGCTGGGGCGCCAATCCGCAGGCTTATCTGCAAAGCAGTTACGCGCTGGTGTCGCAGTCGCTGGGCACTGTCTTTGCGCTGGCGCTGGCTCTGCTGATGTTGGCCATTCTCGTTCGCGATGTGCTTGCCGAAGTGACGTCGAAGTCGGAGGTGGACACGCTGTCGGGCCTGCTCAACCGTGGCGGTTTCACGCGTCACGCGGAGCTGGCCGTGCACGACGCCACGCGCCTGGGCGCGCCGGTGGCAATGGTCATTGCCGATCTCGATCATTTCAAGAGCGTCAACGACAGTTTCGGCCATGCCTCCGGCGATCGGGTGATCGAGACCTTCGCCGGCCTGCTGCGAGAGGCGGCCGAGGGTCATCACGTGGTTGGCCGCATCGGTGGCGAGGAGTTCGCTATTATCCTGACAGGAGCCAACCTTGCAGCCGCCCGGCTGTTCGCGGAAGGCATCCGCCATGCATTCGGCGCTTCGCCCGTCAACGGGTTGCCGCCCGACACGCGCTGCACGTCGAGCTTCGGCATTGCCGAGCTTCACATGGGCGAGGGTTTCTCAGACCTGATGCGGCGTGCGGATGAAGCGCTCTACCTGGCAAAGAATGCCGGGCGCGACTGCGTGCGTGTCTCCACCGGGCCAGCCGATGGGCTGGCCGTGGTAAGAATCGGCCAGGCCCGTATCAGCGGCAGGGGCTGAGCTCCGGCATCTCGCCGTCGGAAAGGCCGTACATATAGGGGCGGCCCTTGACGAACACCGGCGGGCGATAGCAGTCGCCGTCGCCCGATATGTCGTCGGATTCATTCTGGTAGATTATCTTGGGCTGGCCGGCGCTGGTGTAGTCGGACAGTTGTTTGGCCAGCTTGCCTTCGCCGACGATGATGCGCTTGTAGCCGGCGGCGCTGTCGATGACGAGATTGCCGAACGAATCGGCGTAGACGCGGTCGTGATGGCGCAAGCCGGCCTCGGCCGGCGCGGCCACCGCAACGGCAAGTGCGGCCAGCGTGACCGCGAGGCTTGTCCGGACCAGTTTGGCCCGCACCGATTTGGCCCGCACTGAGTTGGAATGCATGTCGCTCTCCCTTTGTCGGCGCGAGAGAGATCGCGCCCCGATCTGATCCGAATCGGAAATTAACTCTTTCTTAACCTTTGTTAAGGGGAGGAGTGGCTCAATGGCCGTTTCTTAATGAACATGGTTAATTTTTGCAGTTCGCCGCCGATGTCCCCAACCGGTCGACATGGCCGCTCGGGCGAACTTGATCTTGCCGCGCCGCGTGGCTAGCGTGCCTCGGGGCAGGAGGGGCAGCACATGATGTTTGGCCGAACGGTTCGGGTGTCGTTCATTGTTCCGCTGCTTTTCGCGGCCGGTGCCTGTGTGCCGGAAGACGGCGCGCCCAAGGCCGCGAGCAGGGTTACACCCGTGGTGCCGCCTGCCGCTCCCGCCCAGCAACAGCCCGCGCCACCGGCAACCAAGATCACCACGGACCTCACCGCGCCACGCCTCACCACGGGCATGGCCACCTATAGGTGCGGCAATGGCGGCATGATCACCATCCAAAATCTCGGCACGTCGCTGCGCGTGGTCGGGCAGGAAGGCGCCACCGAGGAGTTCGCGGCATCGCCGGCAAACCAGAGCAGCCGCTACCAGGCGGTGACGCATGACGCAATCGTGATCGACGGGCGCGAGGCGCTGGTGATGAAGAGGGGGTCGACGCCGCAGACCTGCACCCGCTGATGCAAATCCCGGCACGGCAGCGCCTCGGGCCAGACATGCTGCACTGCAACGATATCGAGCCGGCTTCGGGTGCTCAGCCGCTAATCGATTGAAGCCGCATCCGGCCTTTTAGTCAGACTAAATTACGTTTTCGAAACGGTTTTCTGGCTTTGACGCGGTGCAAAAAGAGCATTAGAAACCGGCTGTCCGAAGTCGCAACCGGAAGCGGTAATGCCGCATTTCCACCTGAGGCGGGAGACGCCGAACTGGGGCAGCCATGAGCAAATCACCAGCCACCCAAGCCAGACGCGAAAGGCCGCTTTCGCCGCACCTGACGGTCTACCGGCCGCCGATCACCATGACGATGTCGATCATCCATCGCATCACCGGGGGAGCGCTCTATTTCGGCACGCTGCTGGTCGCCGTCTGGCTGATGGCGGCGGCAAGTTCGCAGGGTGCTTTCGACTGGGTGAACTGGGCGTTCGGCACGTGGCTCGGCCGGCTCATCCTGTTCGGCTACACCTGGGCTCTCATGCATCACATGCTGGGCGGTGTCCGCCATCTGATCTGGGATACCGGCGCCGGACTTGAAAAACACACGGCCTCGAAGATCGCCTGGGCGACGCTTGCCGGCTCGGTCCTGCTCACACTCTTGATCTGGATCGCCGGCTATATGGCGCGGGGAGCTTTGTGATGAGTGCGAAAAAAATCGACATGCGCACTCCGCTCGCCAAGGTGCGCGGCTTGGGCTCGGCCCGCGAAGGCACCGGGCATTTCTGGCGCCAGCGGCTGACGGCGATCGCCAACATCCCGCTGATCCTGTTTTTCACCGGGTTCCTGATCGCGCTCAACGGTGCCGGTTATGCGCAGGTGCGGGCAGCGCTCGCCAACCCGTTCGTGGGGTTGGTCATGGCCCTGGTGCTCATCTCGCCGCTCTACCATATGCGGATCGGCATGCAGGTGATCATCGAGGACTATGTGCATGGCGAAGGCATGAAGCTGGCGCTGATCGCCCTCAACACATTCTTCACCATAGCGGTCGGCGTCGCTTCGCTCTTCGCCCTGCTGAAACTGGCATTCGGAGGCTGAAGTCTTGGCCCAGGACACGAAATCAGCCAACGCGGCAGGCTATACCTTTGTCGACCACAAGTTCGACGTGGTGATCGTCGGCGCCGGGGGCGCTGGCCTGCGCGCCACGCTCGGCATGGCCGAACAGGGCCTGCGCACCGCCTGCATCACCAAAGTGTTCCCGACGCGCTCGCATACGGTCGCCGCGCAAGGCGGCATCGCCGCCTCGCTCTCCAATATGGGGCCGGATTCCTGGCAGTGGCACATGTACGACACCGTCAAGGGGTCGGACTGGCTGGGCGATGTCGATGCCATGGAATACATGGTGCGCGAGGCGCCGGCCGCGGTCTACGAGCTCGAACATTACGGCGTGCCTTTCTCGCGCACCGAAGAAGGCAAGATCTACCAGCGACCGTTCGGCGGCCACATGATGAACTATGGCGACGGCCCGCCCGTGCAGCGCACCTGCGCCGCGGCCGACCGCACCGGCCACGCCATCCTGCATACGCTCTACGGCCAGTCGCTGAAGAACAACGCGCAGTTCTTCATCGAGTATTTCGCGCTCGACCTGATCATGGAGCCGGACGGCACCTGCACCGGCGTCGTGGCGTGGAATCTCGATGACGGCACCATTCACCGCTTCTCGGCCAAGATGGTGGTGCTGGCGACCGGCGGTTATGGGCGCGCTTATTTCTCCGCCACCTCGGCGCACACCTGCACCGGGGACGGCGGCGGCATGGCCGCACGGGCCGGGCTTCCCCTGCAGGACATGGAGTTCGTGCAGTTCCATCCGACCGGCATTTACGGCGCCGGATGCCTGATCACCGAGGGCGCGCGCGGCGAGGGCGGCTACCTCGTCAACTCCGAGGGCGAGCGCTTCATGGAGCGCTACGCACCGTCGGCCAAGGACCTCGCCTCGCGCGACGTCGTCTCGCGCTGCATGACGCTGGAAATCCGCGAGGGCCGCGGCGTCGGCAAGAACAAGGACCACATCTTCCTGCACCTCGATCATCTCGATCCGGCGGTTCTGCACGAACGGCTTCCGGGCATTTCGGAGTCGGCAAAAATCTTCGCCGGTGTCGACCTGACCAAGGAGCCGATCCCGGTGCTGCCGACGGTGCATTACAATATGGGCGGCGTGCCGACCAATTACTGGGGCGAGGTGCTCAACCCGACCGCCGAAAACCCCGACCGGGTCTCGCCCGGCCTGATGGCGGTGGGCGAGGCGGGCTGCGCTTCCGTGCACGGCGCCAACCGGCTGGGCTCGAACTCGCTGATCGATCTGGTGGTGTTCGGCCGCGCCGCGGCGGTCCGCGCCGGCCAAGTCATCGACCGCAAGGCGGCGATCCCGTCGCCCAACCAGGCTTCGGTCGACAAGATCATGGACCGCTTCGACCGGCTGCGCCATGCCAACGGTTCGACGCCGACGGCGGTTCTGCGCGAAAAGATGCAGAAGGCGATGCAGGAGGACGCAGCCGTGTTCCGTACGCAGGAATCGCTCGAAAACGGCTGCAGGCGCATTTCGCAAATCTGGACCGAGCTCAAGGACATAAAGGTGTTCGACCGCTCGATGATCTGGAATTCGGACCTGGTCGAGACGCTGGAGCTGGAAAACCTGATGGCCAACGCCATCACCACCGTCCATGGCGCCGAGGCGCGCAAGGAGAGCCGTGGTGCGCACGCGCGGGAAGATTTTTCCGCCCGCGACGACGCCAACTGGCGCAAGCACACGCTCGCCCGTCTCGGCGAGGACGGTGCGGTGACGCTGACCTACCGGCCGGTGCACACCGAGCCACTGGTGGCGGAGAAAGACGGCGGCATCAGTCTCGCCAAGATCGCGCCGAAGGCCAGGGTGTACTGACAATGGCGACGGCGGCGGGATATTCCGGCACGCCCCTTCCGGCCAAGCTCGGCCTGAAGGACGGCATGATTGCCGCCTTTATCGCGCTGCCAAGCGAACTCGAGAGCCTCACTGAGGCCGTCGATTTTGCCGAGGTCGACCGGCTGGCCGAATGGTCCGGCATTTCGGGCGCAACCCTGAAATACGACGCCGTCCACGCCTTCACCCGGCAGCGCGCCGAGATCGAGGGTCGCCTCGGCTATGTCGAAGCGGCGATCAAACGCGACGGCATGATCTGGGTCTCCTGGCCGAAGAAGGCGTCGAAAGTGGACACCGATGTCACCGAAGGCGTTGTCCGCGCTGAAGCGCTGAAGCTCGACCTTGTCGACGTCAAGGTCGCCGCCGTGAATGAAATCTGGTCCGGGCTGAAGCTCGTCATCCGAAAGGACCTGAGGTAATGGTCGAACTCACCCTCCCGAAGAACTCGAAGATCCAACAGGGCAAGACCTGGCCGAAGCCGGAGGGTGCCACCAATCTGCGCGAATATCGCATCTATCGCTGGTCGCCGGACGATGACGAGAACCCGCGTATGGACACCTATTTCGTCGATATGGACGATTGCGGGCCGATGGTGCTCGACGCGCTGCTGTGGATCAAGAACAAGATCGACCCGACGCTGACGCTGCGCCGCTCCTGCCGCGAGGGCATTTGCGGCTCTTGCGCCATGAACATCGACGGTTCGAACACGCTTGCCTGTACCAAGGGCTGCGACGACGTTTCAGGCGCGATCAAGGTCTATCCGCTGCCGCATATGCCCGTGATCAAGGACCTGGTGCCCGACCTTACCAATTTCTACGCCCAGCACGCCTCGATCGAGCCATGGCTGAAGACGGTGTCGCCAACGCCGGCCAAGGAATGGCTGCAGAGCCATGAGGACCGCGAAAAGCTCGACGGGCTTTACGAGTGCATCCTGTGCGCATGCTGCTCCACCTCGTGCCCGAGCTACTGGTGGAACGGCGACCGCTATCTCGGCCCGGCGACGCTGCTGCAGGCCTATCGCTGGCTGATCGACAGCCGTGACGAGGCCAAGGGCGAACGGCTCGACAATCTCGAAGACCCGTTCCGGCTCTATCGCTGCCACACCATCATGAACTGCGCGCAGACCTGTCCGAAGGGGCTGAATCCCGCGAAGGCGATCGCCGAGATCAAGAAGATGATGGTGGAGAGAAGGGTTTAGTCCGGCGGTAGGCCGCGATCCTTCGCGTTGTCCCTCCGGCTTTCGAAAGGATAGCGATCTCAATGAGCGACGACCTTCCTGTTCTCTCTCCCGTCGAAGTGCGCGTGCTCGGCTGCCTGATCGAGAAGAAGGAGCTGACGCCGGACGTCTATCCGCTGACGCTCAACGCGGCACTTGCCGCAGCCAACCAGAAGACGGCACGCGAGCCTGTCATGGCCCTGGAACAGACAGAGGTGCACCGGGCCCTGAAGCTGCTTGAGCAGAAAGGACTCGTGCGGCAGATGTTCGGCTCGCGCGTGGAGCGTTATGAGCATCAGATGGCGCAGCGCTTCTCGCTGACCACGCCGCAAACTGCGCTGCTCGGCCTGCTCCTGCTGCGCGGACCACAGACGGCGCATGAGCTGCTGGCGCGCGCTGAGCGCATGGCGCGGTTTTCGTCGATCGAAGACCTGCGCGGTGAACTCGACATGCTGATCGGCCGCCGGCCACCGCTGGTCCAGGAAATCCCGCGCGGGCCGGGCCAGCGCGAGGACCGCTACGTGCATCTCCTCGCTGGCCCGGTCGATGTTGCCGCTCTATCGGCGCACCGGAGTGCGCCGACTATCCCCGTCTCCGACCTGGAGGCGAGGGTGGAAGGGCTGGAGCAGGAAGTCGCAGCCCTTCGTGCGCGGCTTGACGCGCTGGGCGGTTGAGGCCGCCAATCCGAAACGTCGGCGGGACAGCGCCCCCTTCTGCCGGACATCTCCCCCACGAGGGCAGGGGAATCGCATATGGCGTTTTGGGAGTTGAAATTGGTCTGAGAAGAGATTCTTTGGGAAGGCAGTCCAG
>NZ_VFVQ01000030.1:0-53158 GCF_006442195.1 Mesorhizobium sp. B2-3-13 | reverse complement strand
CGCTGGACTGCCTTCCCAAAGAATCTCTTCTCAGACCAATTTCAACTCCCAAAACGCCATATGCGATTCCCCTGCCCACTTGGGGGAGACCGGATATCACGCCGGCTTTCGCCAAATTCCAACGTTGCAGGACACGGCGGGGCGCCAAAGCTGCCGATCTCCCTCCTCGTGGGGGAGATATCCGGCAGGGCGGAGGGGCGCCGGCCCGCCAGCTTCTAAATAAGCGCCCCTCAATGCTTGAGCCTATCCCGCATCGCGTACCACAGCATTCCCAGCACATAGAGCGGCCCGCGCAAGGCCGTCCCACCCGGGAACGGCATTGGCGTCAGCGTCGAGAACAGGTCGAGCCGCGAGGCATCGGCGGTGATCGCTTCGGCGAGCAGCTTGCCCGACAGCGTCGACAGGATGACGCCCTTGCCGGAATAGCCATGCGCGAAATAGACCTCGCCATAGTGCCCGACATGCGGCAGCCGCGACGTTGTCACCGACACTAGTCCGCCCCAGGCGTGGTCGATGCGGCATCCCTTCAACTGCGGGAAGGTGCTTTCCATGTGCGGCCGCACGAAGCCGGCAATGTCGGCCGGCGGTGACGGCGTATAGCGCTCGCCGCCGCCGAACAGCAGGCGTCCATCCGCCGACATGCGGTAATAGTTGACGACGAAGCGTGTGTCGGACACCGCGACATTGGCGGGGATGACGTTGCGAGCGCCCTCCAGCGGCTCAGTGGCGACGATGTAGTTGCCGACCGGCATGATGCGGCTGTTGACGCGCGGCTCCAGCCCGTTGAGCAGCGCATCGCCCGCCAGCACGACATGTCTGGCACGGACCGATCCCTTTGCCGTCGAAACCCGGATCGACGGCTTCCGCTCCAGCTTCACGGCCACCGAATTCTCGTGGATGGTGACGCCGGCCGCGACGGCCGCGCGGGCAAGGCCCAGCGTGTAGTTCAAGGGATGCATGTGGCCGCCGAGCGGCTCGTACATCGCGCCATGATAAGGCGTGTCGACCTTGGCCCGCGCGTCCGCCGCCGAGAGAATCTCGACGTCGCGGAATTTCATCACGCTCTCGAGGCACCTGGCCTCTTCTTCCAGATCCCTGAGGTCGGAGCCGTTGACCGCACCGACCAGATGGCCGGTCAGCCTGAGATCACAATCGATGGCGTTGCGCTCGATGATGTCGAGCACCAGTCCGCGCGCCTCGAAGGCAAGGTCGAACAGCACCTTGGCGCGCTCAGGCCCATAGAGCTTGACCAAACCCTTGGCGCCCTTGCGCAGGCCGGGGATCATCTGGCCGCCATTGCGCCCCGACGCACCCCAACCGATCCTGCCGCCTTCGAGCAGCACCACCTTCAGGCCGCGCTCGGCGGCGTGAAGGGCGGCCGACAGCCCGGTGCAGCCGCCGCCGACGACGACCAGGTCGGCATCGACATCGCCGGCGAGCGCCGGATGGTCCGGCGCCGGATTGGCGGTGGCGACGTAGTAGGATTTGTCGATATCGAGACCGGAATTGAAACCCGTTGAAGATGCCACGGTCACACCTTCAGCAAGAGGTGGTCGCGCTCCCAGCTCGTCACCACGCTCTGGAACAGGTCGAGCTCGACACTCTTGACGCGCACATAGGTCTGGAAGAAGTCCTCACCCAGCAGTTCCCGCACCGGACCGCAAGCCGTGAAGCGGTCGAGCGCTTCCTCCATGGTCTTCGGCAGCGTGCTCCTGATCTTGTAGGCATTGCCCGAGGCTTCGGCCGAGCGCGCCAGCTTCTGCTCGACGCCGAGATAGCCGGCAAGCAGCGAACCGGCGATCGCCAGATAGGGATTGCAATCGGCGCCCGGTAACCGGTTCTCGACCCGCCTTGCGGCGCGCCCTCCCGCCGGCACGCGCAGCCCGCAGGAGCGGTTGTCATGCGACCACTCGATGTTGGCCGGCGCGCTGTGGTTGGGCCGGATGCGGCGGAACGAGTTCACGTTGGGCGCGAACAGTGGCATGATTTCGGGAATGTATTTCTGCAGGCCGCCGATGAAATGGCCGAACATCGTGGTGTCGGCATCGTCAGCGCTGGCGAAAAGCGCGTTGCCGGCCTCGTCGGCGACGGACATGTGCAGATGCATCGAGCTGCCGGCCTGGGCCGCGATCGGCTTGGCCATGAAGGTCGCATGCATGCCGCATTGCTGCGCGGCCTGCCGCGTAAACCGCTTGAACAAAAGCACCTGGTCGGCCAGCGGCAGTGCGTCGCCATGCAGCAGGTTGATTTCCAGCTGCGCCGTGCCCGATTCATGGATCAGGGTGTCGAGCGGCAGGCCGGCCGCCGCTGAATAGTCATAGATACGCCGGACCACCGGCTCGAACTCCTCGAGCGCCGCCATGTCATAGGGATGCTGCACGCCCTCGGCCCGGCCATTGGCGCCGAGCGGGGCGGTCAGCGGCTTGTCCGGATCGGGATTGTGTGCGGTGAGATAGAATTCGAGTTCCGGCGCCACCACCGCGCGCCAGCCGCGCTGGCGGTAGAGATCGAGCACGGCGCGTAGCACATGGCGCGGCGAGGCCATCCACGGCCTGCCGTCCATGTGGAAAGCGTCGGCAAAGACATAGGCCTTGCCAGCGCCAGCGCCCGGCGCCAGGCACAGCGTCGAGACATCGGGCACCATGCGCATGTCGGGGTCCGAATAGGCAAAACCCTCGTCGATAGAGCCGGAATAGCGGCCATCGATGCTGACCAGGAAGGCGCTGCTCGGCAAATAGAGCGCGCGGTCTTCCAGCGCCTTGAGGAATTTGGCCGTCGGCAGCGCCTTGCCGCGCAGCACGCCATTCATGTCGGGCACCAGGCACTCGACCTCATTGATGCCGTGCTGCGTGAGCCAGGCCTTGGGGTCGTTGATTGCGGTATTCGTGTTCTTATCGAGCATTTCGTTCATGTCCGTATCAGGGAGAGTATGGCTTGCGCGGCCACGTCCGTTCCGGGTTTCAGCGCCATCTCGGCTGCATTGTTCCTAAGGCGGGCGCGCATGGCGTCATCGGCCAGCAGGCCGAGAATGGCTCTCTCCAATCCTCCTTCGGTCCAGCCGTCACGGCCGATATGGTCGCCGACGCCGGTCTCTCCGGCGCGTTGCGCATTGTCGTGTCCGTCCCAGCAATAGGGCATGATCAGCGACGGCACGCCGAAACGCAGCGCTTCGCAAAAGCTGTTGTTGCCGCCGTGGTGGATGAACAGGTCCGACTTCGCCACCACCGAGGGCTGCGGAAACCAAGCGTCGAGATAGACATTGTCGGGCACCGCGCGATGCTGGATGAAGGCTGGGCGCCCCGGGCCCGCAAGGCCTGTGCGATGCCCATGGAATTCAGCGCGGCGCCAGAGCCCGTCTTGGAAAACAGCGCCATGGTCGGGCTGGCTTTACGCGTCAATTCATCCTCTTCAATCCGGCCGGCTGATCGCGCCGAACAGTGCGGCCCCGTGCCTGGCCGCCTGCTGTCACCGGCTGCGAGGCGCAGGTGGACGCGAAACAGATCGGCACCCATTTCATACTTCCGGTTTTCGAGATGGTCGAGTGTATTGAGGTGTTCGCGCAACGATTGCCTCGGCCGGAAGACGCCGTCAGTTGCGGCGGCCCGCCAAAGGACGCCAGCAGCAGATTGGCCGCCATTGTCGCTGACGGTCACGGCGGCCTCGCACAACCGCGCCACCGTCATCTCGCTGCCGGCGAATTCTGGTCGTCGGAGAGTTGGCGACGGCGGCGTCATGCGGAACCTTGATGCCGCGGTCGAGCTGCTCGATGCCGCCGTCGACACGATGCAGGACGAGCGCCGCCATAAGCGCCTTGAACGTGCTGCACACCGCCTTGTCGTTAAACGGGAACGGCTCCAGGAAAAACAATGCCGCCGGGCGAAGCCCAGCGGCATCTTCTTTGACTGGCTACCGCCTTTTCAGTGACGATCCGCTACGGCGTCGTTCCCGCTTGAAGCTTGGCCGCCGTCTGGTCGATCTTGCCGCCAAGGACGCCTTGGGCCCAGGCCGTGACCTCGGCGTCGACAGGCTTGTTGGCCATGTCCGTCAGCGCCGCGTCGAGCGATGCGTCATCGGTGCCGACCGCTGCCGCGGTTGCCGCGGCCGCGGCTTCGTCGGCAGCCGCATTATCGGCGGCGACCACAGCCTGCTGAGCTGTGACATCGGCCTGCAAGGCCGATATCTGCCCAGGCAGGGCCGCCTGCTGTTCGGGTGTCATGGCGTCGATCTCGGCCTGCGACAGCGACGTCAGTGCGCTCAGCTGCGAATTCAGCGCATCCAGCTGGGCCTGGGCAGCGGCAGCCGTGGTGGCAGCCGCCGCAGCCGCGGTCTGCGCATTCTTGGCTTTCGCCGATTGTGTCACGAATGCCTGAATGGCACCGAACTTCTTGCTCTTGGAGTTCATATAGGCGTTGATGTTGCGCTGCAGCGAGTTCAGCCGGCCGAGTTTGGCGTGGATGTTCTTCTGCTTCGACGAGACTTCTGTATCGACCGTGGTGCTGGCCGTGATGTCCGTTTCCGTCTTGGCTGCCCGTCCCGGTGCCGACGACGACTTGCCGTGCGAAGCGCCGCTGTTGCCGCCACTATTCCCGTGGGTGCCGCTATTGCCGTTGCCCCCGGAATTGCCGTTGCCGCCGCCATTGCCTCCAGCATTGCCGCCGCCGTTGCCATGCCCATTGCCGGCGAGCGCCGGAGACGCCAGAAGCGCCAATGCAACCAGCGCCGCGAACAGAGTTTTCCGGTTTGTCATGGTAATCTCCTCGGGAATCGCGTTCTCGCCCACCGCTGAACCATCTGCGTATGAGAAATCGCTAATTGTACCCGGTAAACTTTAAACAAATGCGGTCGCAATCCGAGAGCGGGCGCCAAGCCGGAAACGTAAGCCACTGAAAAGCAACTGAATTCACTGCCTTTGACTTGCGATGGCACTGAAGTCCCATGCCAGCCAGACCTTGGTCTTGTGCCGTCCGGCGCCACGCGAAACCGCAGGAAAAAGGGGGCTGAATAGGTAGGGCGATAGATAAAAGCAGAGGTCTCAGCCGATGCTTTCACCGCCGTCGATCACCAGCGCCTGGCCGGTCATGAAGGACGATCGGTCCGACACGAGAAACAGGATCGCTTCGGCGATCTCTTCGGCCACGGCCCAGCGCCCCATCGGGATTTTGGTGCGGACATAGGTTTCGATCGCCGCGCGTCCTCCCATCTGGGCGATGAATGGCTCGTTGAAGGGCGTGTCGACCCAGCCCGGGCAGAGCGCGTTGACGCGCACATTGTGCCGGGCATAGTCGAGCGACATCTGCCTGGTCATCGCCACCACGGCATGTTTCGACGTCGCATAGGCGATCATCTCGCGGTCGTAGAAGACGCCCGAATTCGAAGCCGTGTTGAGGATGACGCCGCCCCCTTGCGCGATCATCGACGGCATGACGATCCGGGCCGCGAGGAATTGCGCCCGCACATTGACCCGCCAGGAGGCGTCCATGCCGTCGGTCTCGACCTCGGTCAGCGTGCCGCCGACCTGGATGCCGGCATGATTGTGCAGGATGTCGATGCGCCCATGCTTTTCCAGCGTACGGGTTATGAGTTGCTCAACAGCCGCGTCCTCGCCGACATCGGTGGCGATAGCCTCGGCCCGGCCGCCCATTACCCGAATGCCTGAGGCCGTTGCCTCGCCGTTGGCCGCATCCCTGTCGGCGATGACGACCATAGCGCCTTCCCTGCCCATGATCATGGCGCCAGCACGTCCGATGCCGGAGCCGGCGCCGGTCACCACGGCAATGCGGTCTTTGAGGATCATGGAGCGGCTTTCAGTTTGATGGCCTGCGCTGGCGCAGCTGCCATTGGGCAAGCACCACGAGCAGGACGGAAGCGACGAGCACGATGGTCGCGACGGCGTTGATCTCCGGCGTCACGCCGCGCCGGATGGAGGCGAAGACATAGATCGGCAGCGTCGTCTGCGCGCCGGCGACGAAGAAGGCGACGATGAAATCGTCGAAGGAGAAGGTGAAGGCGAGCAGAAAACCGGCGACCACCGCCGGCATGATCTGCGGCAGGACGATCGAGCGGAACGTCGTCAGCGGCGTGGCGTAGAGGTCGCTCGACGCTTCGACCAGATTGCGGTCGAGGCTGCCCAGCCGCGTGCCGACGATCATCGCCACCAGCGCCATCGAGAACAGGCCATGCGCGGCGATGATCGAGCCGTAGCCGAGCGACAGGCGCGGCGGTTGGTCGCCGGGCCAGACTGAGGCGAGGAACGGATTGACGACTGCGAACAGCTGGACAAGCGCGACCAGCGTCGAGATGCCGATGACGACGCCGGGAACAACGATCGCCGCGCCGAGCAATCCGTCGAAGACGGCGCGGGTTCTGATGCCGACACGCGCCAGGCCGAGGGCTGCCGCGGTGCCGAACACCGCCGCCAGAAAGGCGCTGGTGCTGGCAATGAACAGGCTGTTCTTCAGCGCCTCGACCAGGAACGGATTGGACAGCGCCTTGCCATACCATTGCACGGAGAAGCCGGTGAGCTCGCTGGCATGGTGGCCGGCATTGAAGGAGAACAGCACGACCAGCACGATCGGCAAATAGAGGAAGGCGAAGACGGCAATGACGAAGGCGCGCATCAGATCAGGTCCACCCTGCGGGCGCCCGAGACCCGGGTCGAGATGCGGTTGGCGGCAATCAGCACCACCACCGAAACCAGCACCAGCGTGATCGCGATGGCCGACCCGAATGGCCAATTGCGCGACTGCAGGAACAGATCGACCAGCGCATTGCCGATGAAGAAGACCTTGCCGCCGCCAAGCAACGTCGGGATCAAATATTCGCCGAGCAGCAGGATCATGACCAGCGAGAAGCCGGTCATCACGCCCGGCAGTGACAGCTTCAGGGTCACGCCCAGAAAGGTTGACAATGGCGTCGCGCCGAGATCGGCGGAGGCTTCCAGCAGCCTCCGGTCGAGCCGCTCGAGGCTGACATAGATCGGCAGGATCATCAGCGGCAGATAGCCGTAGACGATGCCGAGCAGGACGGCGCCCGGCGTGTTGATCAGCCTGACATCCTCAATGCCTGCAAAGGCGAGCAGCGCCGGTATGCCGCGTCCGCCCAGAATGTACATCCAGGCATAGGTCCGCATCAAAAGGCTCGTCCAGAATGGAATGACGACCAGCGCGAGCAGGATCAGCCGCCAGCGCTGCGGCGCCTGCAAGGCGAGGTAATAGGCGACCGGATAGGCAACGAGCAGGCAGGCAAGCGCGCCCACCGGCGCCAGCACCATCGTGTTCCAGAACGCGGTCGCCCGCGCCGGAAGATTGGCGTATTGCGCCAGCGTGAAGGCTGCCTGATAGCCGCCCTCGGGCGCCCGCTCGCCGACGCTGAACACGGCGATGGCGATGAACGGCAGCACCAGGAACACCATCAGCCATGCTGTCGCCGGCGCGAGCAGCAAGGCAGTCAGGAAATTATGCCGAAATCTGTTGCCGTGCATTTGAAAAACCGCCCCGGTACCGGCGGACATGGGCCCGCCGGTCGATTGTCTTTGTTCAGGCCAGTCTCAAGCCGATTTGAAGCGCGCCATCAGTTCGGCGCGGCCCGGATCGGTCAGCGTCGCCGCCGCGCCGAATTCGAGCGGCGTCAACAGGTCCGCCGCCGGATAGAGGATCGGATTGTCGAGCACCTCCTTGGGCAGCAGCTTGTTGACCCGCGCATCGGTCGAAGGCGCGCCATTGGCCAGGTGCTCCTTCACCGCGACCTGCGGGTTCATCAGATAGTTGAGCAAGGCATAGCCGGCAGGCTTGTTCGGCGCGTCTTTCGGGATGGCATAGAAATCGGTCCAGATCTCGCCGCCTTCCTTGCCAAGCACATAGGCGATCTCGGGAATGTCGCGATGCAGCTGCGCACCGTCATTGGTCCAGCACATCGTCATCCACGCGTCGCCCGCGCGCATGCCCGGCTGGTAGTCGGATGAGACGGCGAACAGGTGCGGCTTGACCTTCAGCAGCAACTCCTCCGCCTTGGCGAGCTCGTCCTGTTTCAGCGAATTGAACGAATAGCCGTAATATTTCAGTGCATTGCCGATGGTCGTGAGCTGGTAGTCATGCACCATGGTGCGGCTGTCGCCCTCGGCCATGGCGGTATCCCAGAATTCCTTCCAGCTCGTCATCGGCTTGGTGAGCTTCTTGGTGTTCACCGCAAAGCCTGTCGTGCCCCAGTTCTTCGGCACGGCGTAAATAGTGCCATCGATGGTACCCTCGGAGGTGAAGCGCGGATCTTCCTGGGTGCCGTCGAAATTCGGCAGCTTCGTCATCTCCAGCGCCTCGATGATGCCGAGCTTCTTGTAGGTCGAGATGGTATAATTGGTCGGCACGAACAGGCTCCAGCCCGAGGCCCCGGCCTGCAGCTTGGCCAGCATCTCCTCGTTGGAGCCGAACACGTTGACCTCGACGGCGACGCCGGTGTCCTTCTTGAAGTTCTCGAAGGTCTGCGGGTCATGGTAGTTCGGCCAGGTGGCGATCGACATACGGTCGCCAAGGCTTTCGGCGGCGAAAGCCGGCGTCGGCATGATGCCGATCTCGCGCGCCATCATCGCCGTCGCGATGCCGAGTCCGGTGAGGCCGAGGAAGTCGCGGCGGCCGATTGAGCCACGCTTCAGGCGCATCAGTTGGTCGACGAAATTCTCGGGGCTTATCGGCAGTCCGTCACGATATGATTTCGACATGTTTGTTTACCCTCTGGTTGGTCCCGTTGTTCTTGGTTTCCGGAAACGCCAGCGGCGTTCCGGAGGCATAGCCGATGGCGACGGGTTCGCCCGGCTTGAAGAGATTGCCCTGGCCGATCAGGTGATCAGCCTTGGCGAGCAAAGTGCCGATGCCCTGGACCTCGATCGCGTATTCCGCCGTCGAGCCCAGGAAAATTCGGTTGCGAACAACGCCCTTGAGCGGACCGCTTGTCGGAGCGCCAAGGCTGAGTGATTCAGGACGCAGGCTGACCGAGACGGTCTCGCCTTGTTGCAGGGCAGTGCGCTTGCGCGCCGTAATGACGGTGCCGTCCGCCAGCGCCACGCTGACAAGATCACCCGCATGACCGGCAACCTTGCCGGCAAGAAGATTGGTCTTGCCGACGAAATCGGCCACGAACAGGTCGGCCGGTTCGTCATAGATCTCGCTCGGCTGGCCGAGCTGGACGATGCGCCCGCCATTCATGACGCAGACGAAATCGCTCATCGACAGCGCTTCCTCCTGGTCGTGGGTGACCAGCACGAAGGTGATGCCGATCTCGCGCTGCAGGTTCTGCAGCTCGATCTGCATGTCGGTGCGCAGCTTCTTGTCGAGCGCCGCCAGCGGCTCATCGAGCAACAACACTGCCGGCTTGTTGACCAGCGCGCGCGCCAGCGCGACACGCTGCTGCTGGCCGCCGGACAGTTCGTGGATTTTGCGGCCGCCATAGCCGGCGAGTCGCACCATTTCGAGCGCTTCGCCGGACCGCCGGCCGATCTCGCGCGACGACAGCCGTGGCCTTGCCTGGCGCAGGCCATAGGAAACGTTGGCTTCCACGTCGAGATGAGGGAACAGCGCATATTGCTGGAACACCATATTGACCGGCCGCCGGTAGGGCGGCGTGCCGGCCATGTCCTGGCCGCGGATGAACACCTGGCCCTCGCTCGGCTGCTCGAAGCCACCGATCATGCGCAGGCAAGTCGTCTTGCCGCAGCCGGACGGTCCAAGCAGGGCAACGAAGGCGGACGGTGGCACGGCAAGGTCGATGCCGCTGACCGCGGTCACCGCGCCATAGCGCTTGGTGACGCCGCGAAATTCGATGTCGGGCACTGCGGTCAAGGCTGTGGGCTCCAGCGACAGGACGTGATTTCAAGACGCTACCAGAGCCAATGGCAGCTAGTATATACCTCGCAGGTGGTATATCTGATCTATTTTCTCATTTGAGGGGGTATGGATTGAGTGGATCCCGCAGCGACGAATACAGCCGGCTCGCCACCCTTGTCGCGGCGACGCGGGAGACGAGCGGCGACCTTTTCGGCCAAGCGATGGTCGACTGGCTGCGGCAGCATGTCGGCTTCGACCACTGCGTGATCTTCGGCTATCGCGGCGCCGCGCGCCCGTCGCTGCTGTTCGAGACGTTCACACCGGCCGAAAGCCACGTCTTCGTCGCGCTCTATCAGGAAGGGCCCTACCTGCTCGACCCGTTCCATCACGCGGCGGTCGAGCGCAAGGAAGGGTTCTGGCGCATGCGGGAACTCGCGCCTGATCGTTTCTACGCCAGCGAATATTTCCGCTCCTACTACAGCCAGACCAGGCTGGCCGAGGAAGTCGGCTTCTTCGTGCCGCTGCCGGGCAAGGACGCGCTGGTGCTGTCGCTGATGCGGCTCAGCACTTCCGGCCCGTTCGGCACCGCCGATGCCAGGCTGCTGCGCGACATGGCGCCGACCGTGATCAGCTTCATCCGATTGCGCTGGCCTGCCCTTCCCGCCGACGAGCCGGCCGAGACGAAGCAGGACGAGGAAATAGCCGCGGTCAACGAGTTCGACCGCGCCCATATCTGGAAAAGCCTGTCGCTGACGCCGCGCGAAAAACACGTCGTCGACCTTGTGCTGCAGGGACACTCCACCGAGTCGATTGCCAGGGCCATGCGCATCGTGCCGGGAACGGTGAAGGTCCATCGCCGCAACATCTACCGCAAGCTCAAGATCAAGTCGCAGGCCGGCCTTTTCGCCCGCTTCGTCGAGATCATCGACGCGCGGATCCGATGATTCCCGCAGGCCGCTGACTACCCTCGGATCCCGGCTGTTGACCCGGCTTCCCAGGAGCCGGTCTCAGCCATCCGCTTCAGCAAAGGCGCTGGCTTGAAAACATCCTTGCCGGTCCGCTCGTGCCAATATTCGAGCCGCTCGACGATCCTGGCCCCGCCTTCCAGGCCGGCCCAGAACATCGGACCGCCCTTGCCGACGGGAAAGCCGTAGCCATTGACCCAGACGACATCGATGTCGGAGGCGCGGGCAGCAATCCCTTCCTCCAGTATCTTCGCCCCCTCGTTGACCAGGGGATAGAGGGTGCGCTCGATGAGCTCGTCGGCGCTGATCGTGCGCGGCGCGATGCCCTTCTCGGCTGCCTTGTCACGGATCAGCGCCTCGACCTCGGGATCGGGTACCGGCGTGCGCGAACCGTTCTCGTAGAGATAGAAGCCACGGCCGGTCTTCTGACCGAAACGGCCCTGTTCGCACAGCGTGTCGGCGATGACGGCCGTCAGGCCGCGCGCCTTGCGGTTGCGCCAGCCGATGTCGAGGCCGGCCAGGTCGCCCATCTGGAACGGCCCCATCGGCCAGCCGAAATCGGTGAATGCCTTGTCGATCTGGGTGGGAGCCGCGCCCTCCAGCAGCAGCGCTTCCAATTCCGAGCCACGCGCCGCCAGCATGCGATTGCCGACGAAGCCGTGGCAGACGCCGACGACGACAGCCACCTTGCCGATCCGCCTCGCCAGGTCGACCACGGTCGCCAGCGCATCCGGCGCGGTCTTTTGCGCTCGCACGATCTCCAGCAGCTTCATGACGTTGGCCGGCGAGAAGAAATGCAGGCCGAGCACATCCTGCGGCCGCGAGGTCGAGGCGGCGATCTCGTCGATGTCGAGATAGGAGGTGTTGGTGGCAAGGATAGCGCCAGGTTTCGCCACTGCGTCGAGCTTGCCGAAGATTTCTTTCTTGACCGCCATGTCCTCGAACGCCGCCTCGATAATCAGGTCGCAATCCGCGAGATCGGCATGGTCGATCGAGCCTTTGAACTGACCGAGCCGCTGCCGCTTGGCGTCTTCGCTCAAGGAGCGGCGCGCGACCGAGACGGCATAGTTCTTCTCGATCGTCGCCAGCCCTCGCCGCAACGCTTCCTGGCTGGTTTCCAGCAAGGTGACGGGAAAGCCGCCATTGGCGAAAGCCATGGCGATGCCGCCGCCCATCGTGCCGGCGCCGATAACGCCGACGCGGGCGATCCTGCGCTTGACGACATTGCCGGGAAGCTTGGCCGCCTCGCGTTCTGCGAAGAACAGATGCCGCTGCGCGCGCGACTGGTCGCTGGCGACGAGCTTGGCGAACAGCGCCCGCTCCGCCGCCAGCGCCTCGTCGAAGGGCAGCGTGACGGCATTGCGCACCGCCTGTACACAGGCCATCGGCGCTTCCAGGCCACGCGCCTTCCCAGCCAAATCCGCCGCCTCGGCATCGAAGGCCGCCAGGTCGGTTCCGCGAAGCAGCTCATCGCGGTCGCGCACCGGCGTGAAGGGACCACCCTTGCGGGCTATTTCGCGGACGAAGTTCACGGCGCGGGTGCTCAGATCGCCCGCGAAGACGGCGTCGACCAGGCCGGCCCCGTGCGCCTCATCCGCGCCGATCGGTGTGCCGGAAACGATCATCTTCAATGCCTTGGCGGCGCCCACCAGACGCGGCAGCCGCACCGTGCCGCCGCCACCGGGCAGGAGGCCGAGCTTCACTTCGGGCAGGCCGAGCTTTGCGCCTTGATCGGCAACGCGGAAATGGCAGCCTAGCGCCAGTTCCAGCCCGCCGCCGAACGCGGTGCCGTGGATGGCGGCGACCGTCGGCTTGGCGATGGCTTCAAGCGTCGCCACGATGGCACGCAGGTCGGGCTGTCGCACCGGCTTGCCGAACTCGGTGATGTCGGCGCCGGCGACGAAGGTCCGCCCGGCGCATGCAATAACGATTGCCGCGACCGATGCGTCATCGCGCAGAGCGATCAGCGCCTGCATCAGCGGCTCGCGAACGTGAAAACTCAGCGCGTTGACCGGCGGATTGTCGATGGTGACGATGGCGATGCCACCCTCGTTCGCGACGCTGACAGAACTGGACAAGTGGAGGCCTCCCAAGACCGACTGAGATCGGGGACCGGTTTACAAGGCCACGCCGCGAATGGGAACCGGCTGGTCCAACGGTTGGCCCGACAGGCTGAGGTCGCGCCCTAGACGTTGCAGTCAGCGCACTGCCTTCTCGCCACCCGCCGCCGTGATCACCCCTACGATGATCAGCCCGGTCAGCAAAAGCCGCACGCCGGCGCTGACGCCGAATGTGTTGAGCATGGTGAGCAGCAGCACCAGGAACAGCGCCGCGCCCCAGACGCCGGGCACATTGGCCTTGCCGCCGGCCACCGACGTGCCGCCGATGACGACGACGGCGATCGAGGCGAGCAAATATTCATTGCCGATATCGACATTGGCTCCGCGGAAATAGCCGGCGAGCAGCGCGCCGTCGATGCCGCCGAGCGCCCCCGAAAACGTGTAGGTGAGGAAGCGGATGCGCCCGACCTTGACGCCGGCGAGCCAGGCGGCACGGATGTTCTGGCCGATCGCCAGCACCGAGCGGCCGTAGATCATGCGCTGCAAGGCGATGGCCGCACCGATGGTGAACAGCACGGTGAGGATCGCCAGCACGGGAATGCCGAGCACCTGCCAGTTGGTGAAATCGGCGAAGCCGGGCGGCGGCTTGATCTGCAGCCCGCGCCCATAGCTGATGTCGACCGACTGGATGATGAAGCTCGCCGACAGCGTCGCGATGATCGGCGGGATGCGCAGCGCCCAGATCAAGAGATAGTTGATGACGCCGATCGCGGCACCACAGGCGAGCGCCGCCAGCAGTCCGACCACGATCATGGCATCGCTGCCGCCCATCACCTTCATGGCAACCGCGCTGGCGAGGCCGATATTGGCCGGCAGCGACAGGTCGACATTGCCGGGCCCGAGCGTGATGACGAACATCTGGCCGACGCCGACGATGACGGTGAACACGGCAAGCGACAATGCGGCCGTGACCATGCCGCCGCCGCCATAGCCGCCGGTGAAGGCGATCGTCGCCAGCCACACCAGCAGCGCGCCGATAAACGACCAGATCCAGGGTTTTGTGAGCAGCGTTTTAAGCGAAGCCATCGCTCACCTTTCCTTGCGGCTGATCAGCACGCGCGCCGCCAGCACGATGATTAGGATGGCGCCGTTGGCGGCCACCTGCCAGTCGGGCGGAATGTGCATGAAGGTGAGCAGCGGCGAGGCGGCCAGCGCCAGCGTCAGCGCGCCGATGACAGCACCGATCGGCGAGACCCGGCCGCCGACGAACTCGCCGCCGCCGAGGATGACGCCGGCGATGGCCAGCAGCGTGTAGCCATTGCCGATATTGGCATCCGCCGAGGTGGTGATGCCGATCAGCGCCATGCCCGACAGCACGCCGAAAAGACCGGCCAGCGCGAACAGCACGATCTTGGTCTTGAGCAGCGACCAGCCGGCGCGTCGCAGCGCCGCCGGATTGCCGCCGGACCCGCGCAGGATCACGCCGTAGGAGGTGCGCATCAAACCAAAATGCACGACCGCGGCGATCAGCAGCGCGGCGATGATCGGAAACGGAATGAAGGGCGGCTTGAAGGACATGATCGCCAGCAACCAGTCCGGCGCCTTGCCGCCGGGTTTGGGCAGGACGAGGATGGCCAGCCCCTGCCAGACGAAACTCATGCCGAGCGTCACCACGATCGAGGGCAGGTTGCGCATGTGGATCAGCGCGCCGAGCAGCGCATAAATGCCGATCGACCCGACGAGAATGAGGACGCCGATGAGCGGTGCGTCCTTCAGCCAGGTCGCGGTGACGCAGCCGACAAAGCCGACAAAGGTGCCGATCGAGAGGTCGAGCTCGTTGCCGGCGATGACGAACATCTGCGCGATCGTCGCCAGCGCGATCGGAATCGCCAGGTTCAGCATCAGGCTGAAGCCGAAATAGCTGATGGCGCGCGGGTTGAGCCAGGCGATTGCCGCCAACACCAGCGCCAGCGACAGCGCCGGCAGCAGGCCACGCAACAGCCGCGCCCGCGCCGCCGCATTGCGTGCCGCCGACCCCTTGAAGCCATTGTCCATTGGCGTCGCCGTCATTTCAGGCCGCATCGCCGAAGGAGGACTGGATGATCTTCTCCTCGGTCAGCTCGTCGCGCGTCAAATTGGCGACGATGCGGCCGTTCTTGAAGACATAGATGTGGTCGCAATTGTCGAGCTCTTCGGTTTCGGTCGTATACCAGAGGAAGGTGCGGCCGCGACCCGCTTCTTCGCGCACGAGGTCGTAGACCTCCAGCTTCGTGCCGATGTCGACGCCGCGCATCGGATCGTCCATCAGCACGATTTCGGCATCGGAGCCCAGTGCGCGGGCAAACAGGGCCTTCTGCTGGTTGCCGCCCGACAGCGAGAAGATGTTGTTGTTCATATCGGGCGTGCGGATGCCGATCTTCTTCTTCCAGGCATCGGCGAGCTCCGCCTCGCGCCGCGGCGAGATCAGCAACCCGTTGCGCAGACGCCCCAGCGAGCGGATGCCGATATTCCGCGCAATCGACCATTGCGGGAAAATACCGTCCGACTGGCGGTCGCCCGCCACCAGCGCCACCGGCGCCGTGACCTCGATGCCGGCCTTGGCGCGCGCGGCGGCATTAAAGATCCGCAGTAGCAAGTCGGTCTGTCCGTGCCCGGCCAGCCCGGCAAGGCCGATGATCTCACCCGCGCGGGCGACAAGGTCCTTACCGTCAGTCTGCCCGGCGGGCCGCGCCCGGACGCGCAGCGGACTGGCGCCTGGCTTGGCGGCAGCCGCCTGTGCGGCGATCTTCTCGCGCGCCTCGGCTCCGCCCATCACCGTCACCAGCCGGTCGCGATCGAAGGCACCAGCCGCGTCCGACGCCACCACCTTGCCGTCGCGCATCACGACGATGCGGTCGGCGTTCCGCAACACTTCACCCAGCACGTGCGAGATCAGGATGCAGCTTTTGCCGCCGGCGACGAAGCGGCGCACGAAAGCCAGCAGCTGGCCGGCCGTGTGCGCGTCGAGCGACGAGGTCGGCTCGTCGAGGATGACCAGGTCGAGCCGGTCCTGTGTCACCGTGAAGGCGCGCGCCACCTCGACCATCTGGCGCCGGCCGATCGAGAGATCGCCGACAATGTCCCAGGCCGAGATGCCGTGGTCCGGGAAGATCTCATCGAGCTTGGCGGCGATCAGCTCGGCCGCCCTGCGCTGCCAGCCGAAGCCGGAGAGCGAAGCATGGTTGATGCGCGTGTTTTCGGCGACGCTGAGATTGGGACAGAGCGAGAGCTCCTGGAACACGCAGCGTATGCCGAGCTGCTGCGCTCGCGACACCGAGTAGTTCTCTTCGATACCGCCATGCACCCCGATCGTCCCGCTGTCGGGCGTCGAGGTGCCGGCCACCATGTGCATCAGCGTCGACTTGCCGGCGCCGTTATGGCCGACGAGGCCGACGCATTCGCCGGATCCGACATGGAAATCCACCCCGCCCAGCGCCCTGACGGCGCCGAAATGCTTTTCGGCACCGTCAAGTCTTACGATGTCAATATTGGCGGCGCCGAATTGTTTTTCGGCGCCGCTCAGTCTGATGACGTCCGTATTGCCTGCAGCCATGCTCAACGATATCCGTTCAGTGGTGCGCGCGGCAACGCGTGTGCGACTTTCACTTGATATTGGCTTTGATCGCCGCGATGGCATCTTCCTGCGTGTATTCGTGGGTGGCGACACCGCCCTCCTTGATCTTCGGCAGGGCCGCCTCGAAATCGTCCTGGGTGAAGGCGAGATACGGCACCAGCAGATCGTGCGGGATGTCCTTGCGGCCATCGAGCACCTGCTGCGCCACCCAGAAGGCGAGCGTCGACACGCCAGGCGCGATCGAGGCCGACCAGGTCTGGTAGCCGTCCTTGTCCTTCTGTTCCTTCCACCACTTCAATTCGTCCTGCCGGTTGCCCATGATGATGGTCGGGCGCGGCTTGTTTGCGGCGGCGAAGGCTTGCGCGGCGCCATAGCCGTCGCCGCCCTGGTCGACGATGCCGACGATGTCGGGCAGCGACGGCAGGATGGTCGCCACCGCCTTCTGCGCCGTGGTCTGGTCCCAGTCACCGGTGACCGAGCCGACGATCTTGAACTCGGGATGGGCGGCAACGCCCTCGAGGATACCGGCATGGATGGCGTCGTCGATCGAAGTGCCGGCCAGGCCTCGGATTTCAAGCAGATTGCCGCCCTTGGGCTGGAACTTGGCCATATGCTCGACTTCCTGCTTGCCCATGTCCTTGAAGTCGACGACGACGCGGTAGGCGCAAGGCTCGGTTACGGTGCCGTCGAAGGAAACGACGGTGATGCCAGCGTCGCAGGCCTGCTTGATGGCGCCGTTGAGCGCATCCGGCGAGGCGGCGTTGATGACGATGGCGTCATAGCCCTGCAGGATCAGGTTCTGCACCTGAGCGGCCTGGGTCGGCACCTCCTTGTCGGCGGTGGTGAAGACATCGGCCGCGCCGACGATCTTGTCGTCGACCGCCTTCTTGGTGACGATGCCGTAGCTGTCGAGCATCGCCTGCCGCCACGAATTGCCGGCGTAATTGTTGGAGAACGCGATCTTCTTGCCGCTGGTGTCGGCCAAAGCCGTACCTGCTGCGAGCACCGCCGCAAGCGTGCTGAGAACCAATAGCTTGTTCATGTGATACTCCTCCCGAGAGTTGCTGATCAGGTTGGTTGTCGACGATTTCGCGGTTGCGATCCTGTTTTTTATCTATTGTCAGACAAAAGTGCAGAAGGCCGGCGGGCTGTCAACTGCAATCCGATGTACGCCGGCGATCAACTTGCGGTGCGCTGATTGAAATGGCTCCGGTTGATGGCTAGGCATACGGGCCAGGAGAGCGAACAAGCATGACACCGACTGTGCCGCCGGGCGCACCGGGAATTCCCGCGCGCTGGACCTCTAGTGCCAAGAGCGGCGTGGGATCGGCGCTTTCGCCGTCCAGTCGCGTCTGGTTCACCATCAGCCACGGCATCCTGAACGAGGTGTACTATCCGCGCGTCGACAGCGCTTGCACGCGCGACCTCGGCCTGATCGTCACCCGCAGGGATGGATATTTTTCCGAGGAGAAGCGGGATGCCGCGCACGGCATCGAGCCGTTCGAGGACGGCGTGCCCGCCTACAGGCTGGCCAACACGGCCGATGACGGCGCCTACCGGATCGAGAAGCGCATTCTGGCCGATCCGGCGCGCCCGACCTTGCTGCAGGAGATCACCTTCAACCCGCTGAAGGGCTCCGTCGCCGACTACCGCGTCTACGCGCTTCTGTCGCCGCATCTGGTCAATGCCGGCATGGGCAACAGCGCCTGGGTCGGCGAGTACCAGGGAAAGCCTGTCCTGTTTGCCTCGGGGCGCGGCACCTGCCTGGCGCTGGCCTCGTCGCTGTCCTGGCGGGATTGTTCGGCCGGCTATGTCGGCTTCTCCGACGGTTGGCAGCAATTGAACCATGCCGGCAAGCTCGATCCGGCTTGGCGGCGCGCCGAGGACGGCAATGTAGCGCTGACCGGCGAGATCGGTTTCACCGCCGTCAACACAAAAGCAGTGTTGGCGTTGGGTTTTGGCGCGGCTCCAGACGAAGCGGCCGAAAACGCCTTCGCCAGCCTGAAACGGGGTTTTGAACCGACGGCGAAATCCTATGTCGAAAAATGGCGCAAATGGCAGGCGGGGCTGCTGCCACTGGACCGCGACCGCACGCCCGGGGTGCCGGGAGTAAACAGCTACCGCGTCTCCACCGCGATGCTGGCCACCCACCGGTCATCGGCCATGCCGGGCGCGGCGGTGGCCAGCCTATCGGTTCCGTGGGGGTTCGACAAAGGTGACGACGATCTCGGCGGCTATCACCTGGTCTGGCCGCGCGACCTGGTCGAAACGGCGGGCGGCTATCTCGCCGCCGGCGATGCCGCTTCGGCACTGCAGATCCTGGAATACCTCCGCTCCATCCAACAGCCGGACGGCCATTGGCCGCAGAACGCCTGGCTCGACGGCTCCGCCTATTGGCCCGGCATCCAGATGGACGAATGCGCCTTCCCCATGCTGCTGGCCGATGCCCTGCATCGCGCTGGCCACCTGCCGACTGCCAGGCTCAGGGCCTTCCTGCCGATGATTGAGCGCGCGGCGTCCTATGTCGTGCGCAATGGTCCCGTCACCGGCGAGGACCGCTGGGAAGAAGACGCCGGCTACAGCCCGTTCACGCTGGCCGTCGAGATTGCGGCACTGCTTGCCTGCGCCGACCTGCTCGATGCCTGCGGCAAGCCGGACGCAGCAAGCTATCTGCGCGAGACCGCCGACTGCTGGAACGACCAGGTCGAGCGCTGGACTTATGTCACCGGCACCGCCATCTGCAGGGCCGTGGGCGTCGGCGGCTACTACGTCCGCATCGCGCCGCCCGACAGCGCCGATGCCGGCTCGCCGAAGGATGGCTATGTCCCGATCAAGAACCGGCCGCCCGGCGACACGGAACGGCCGGTCGAAGAAATCGTCAGCCCGGACGCACTGGCCCTGGTGCGCTTTGGCCTGAGGGCCGCCGACGATCCGCGCATCGTCGGCACCGTCAAGGCCATCGACGCGCAGTTGCGCTGCGAGCTGCCGCAAGGACCGCTCTGGTACCGCTACAACAGCGACGGCTATGGTGAACACGAGGATGGCTCGCCCTTCGACGGCACCGGCCAGGGCCGGCCGTGGCCGCTGCTCGCCGGCGAACGCGCCCATTACGAGCTGGCGGCTGGGCACAAGGACAAGGCAGCCAGCCTGCTCGATGCGCTGGAACGGTCGGCCGGACCCGGCGGCCTGCTGCCCGAACAGGTCTGGGACGGCGCCGATATTCCTGAGCGCGAACTGTTGTATGGCAAGCCATCAGGCAGCGCCATGCCGCTGGTCTGGGCGCATTCCGAACATATCAAGCTGTTGCGCTCGCTGCGCGACCGCGCCGTCTTCGACATGCCGCCGCAAGGCGTGAGGCGCTACATCGAGGACAACACCGTTTCGCTATTCAGGACATGGCGCTTCAACAACAAGATCCGCGCGCTGCCGGCCGGCAAGACGCTGCGTATCGAATTGCTGGCAGCAGCCACTGTCCACTGGAGCACCGACAGTTGGGCAACCGCCCACGACAGCCAGACGGGGGAGAACGCTTTCGGCATCCACCTTGTCGATCTGCCCACGGCCAGCCTCCCCGGCGGAAGCACGCTGATCTTCACTTTTTTCTGGCCCGGAACCGGCGATTGGGAGAATGTCGACTTCTCCGTCATGTCAGGCGTTCAGGACAGCCAGTAGATCCTTCCTCGACAAACCCAGCAAATCTCTAGGAAACAGGACGAAACCATGCAGATCGGAATGATGGGACTGGGCCGGATGGGCGCCAACATGGTGCGGCGCTTGATGCGCGACGGCCACGAATGCGTCGTCTACGACATCAATCCGGCCAGCGTCGCGGCGCTGGTGAGCGACGGCGCGTCCGGAGCAGCCTCGATGGCGGAATTCATCGGCAAGCTCGCCAAGCCGCGCTGCGTGTGGCTGATGCTGCCGGCGGCGATCACCGGCAAGATCATCGATCAGGTCGCGGCGCTGATGGAGCCTGGCGACATCGTCATCGACGGCGGAAATTCCTACTATCACGACGCTGTCGATCAGGCCGCGAAACTGGCCGCCAAGGGCATCCACCTTGTCGATGTCGGCACCAGCGGCGGTGTCTGGGGCCTGGAACGCGGCTACTGCCTGATGATCGGCGGCCCCGACGTGGCGGTGCAGCACCTCGATTCGATCTTTGCCACGCTGGCGCCTGGCGCCGATGCCGGCGCGCCCACCCCGGACAAGACCGCCGGCACCGCGCCCTATGGCTACCTGCATTGCGGACCGAGCGGCGCCGGCCACTTCGTGAAGATGGTGCACAACGGCATCGAATATGGCGTCATGGCCGCCTATGCCGAAGGCATGAACATCCTGAAGTCGGCCAATGCCGGCAAGCGGCAGCGTATGGCGGACGCCGAGACCAGCCCGCTGGAAAACCCGCAATACTACCAGTTCGACGTCGACCTGCCGCAGGTGGCCGAGGTGTGGCGACATGGCAGCGTCATCGGCTCCTGGCTGCTCGATCTCACCGCCGGCGCGCTGAAGAGCGATCCGGGTCTGGCGCAATTCGGCGGCCGGGTCTCGGATTCCGGCGAGGGACGCTGGACGCTGAAGGCGGCGATCGACACCGGCGTGCCGGCGCCGGTGCTGTCCTCGGCCCTGTTCGATCGTTTCTCCTCGCAAGGCGAATCCGAATTCGCCGACAAGCTGTTGTCCGCCATGCGTTATGCCTTCGGCGGTCACATCGAAAAGCCGAAGGACGGCAAGTGACGGCGGCAGGGGAGACGCAGGCATGAGCCAGGAACGGTCCGACACGCTGGTGCTCTTCGGAGCGACCGGCGACCTCGCCCACAAGAAGATATTTCCAGCGCTTTACCAGATGATCGCCAAGGGCACGCTTACCGAACCGGTGATCGGCGTCGCCTTCGATGCCTGGGATTTGAGGCAATTGCAGGACCGGGCTCGCGACGGCATCGTCAGCGCGCTCGGCGCCATCGATGAGAAGGTGTTCGCCAAGCTGGCGTCGCTGCTGCGCTATGTCAGCGGCGACTATCGCGATCCGGCCACGTTCGAGAAGCTGAAGACGGCACTCGGCAGCGCCCAGCGGCCGCTGCACTACATGGCGGTGCCGCCGTCCATGTTCGAGACAGTCGTGCAAGGCCTGGAGCAGTCGGGCACCGCGCATGGCGCGCGGCTGATGGTGGAAAAGCCCTTCGGCCACGATCTGCAGTCGGCGCGCTGGCTGAACCGCGTGCTGCACCTCGTATTCGACGAACAGTCGATCTTCCGCATCGACCACTATCTCGGCAAGGAAGCGATCCAGAACCTGCTCTATTTCCGCTTCGCCAACGCCCTGCTCGAGCCGATCTGGAACCGAAATTACGTCGAGAGCGTCCAGATCACCATGGCCGAGGACTTCGGCGTCGAAGGCCGTGGCCGCTTCTACGACGATGTCGGCGCTATCCGCGACGTCATCGAGAACCATCTGCTCAACATCCTGCTGCTCCTGGCCATGGAGCCGCCGGTCGGCCGCTCCGCCGACGACCTGATCGACGAGAAGGTGCAGGTGCTGCGCGCCATCCGGACATTGACGAAAGACGATGTCGTGCGCGGCCAGTTCACCGGCTATCTCGCCGAGCCCGGCGTGGCGCCGAACTCGCCGGTCGAGACCTTCGCAGCGGTGCGCTTCTTCGTCGACACCTGGCGCTGGCAGGACGTGCCGTTCTTCATCCGCGCCGGCAAGAACATGCCGGTGCATGTCACCGAGGTGGTGGTGCGGCTGAAGCGGCCGCCGCTCGACGTCTTCGATCCGATCAAGCCCACCGACCAGAATTACGTCCGTTTTCGCATCGACCCGCAGGTGACGATCGCCATCGGTGCCCAGCGCAAGGCGCCCGGCGACGACATGACCGGCGAGCAGGTGGAACTGACCGCGCTTGACGATTCGAAGGGCGACATGCCGCCCTATGAACGGCTGATCGGCGACGCCATGAACGGCAATGGCCAGCTCTTCACCCGCCAGGACGCCGCCGAACTGGCATGGCGCATCGTCGGTCCGGTGCTCGGCGACACCACGCCGCCGCATCTTTACGAGCCGAAGACGTGGGGACCGGCGGACGCCATGGCCGGCTTCGGGCCGCCCAATGGCTGGATTGATCCGGTGGCATGAACGGAGAGGACAAGATGGCCAAGGCGGTGAAGGAGGCGGCGTCGGACACCGGGAAGATAGTGCTGGCGATCGACATTGGCGGGTCGCACGTCAAGATCCTGACCAGCGACGGCGGCACCGAGCGCCGGGCGGATTCCGGGCCTGACCTGACGCCACGGCAGATGATCGGCAAGGTGAAGAAGCTCGCCGAGGGCCTGTCCTATGACGTCATCTCGATGGGTTATCCGGGCCCTGTGCGTCACAACAAGCCGGTGCTTGACCCCATGAATCTCGGCAAGGGCTGGGCCGGCTTCGACTTCGCCGCTGAGTTCGGCAAGCCGGTCAAGGTGGTCAATGATGCGCTGATGCAGGCCCTCGGCAGCTATGAGGGCGGGCGCATGCTGTTCCTGGGCCTCGGAACCGGCCTCGGCGCGGCGATGATCCTCGACAATGTCGGCCAGCCGATGGAACTCGCCCATCTCCCCTACAGAAAAGGCCAGAGCTTCGAGGACTATGTCGGCGAACGCGGCCTGGGAAAGCGCGGCAAGAAGAAGTGGCGCGGCTATGTCTTCGACGTCGTCAACCGCCTGCGCGCCGCCCTGCAGCCAGACTATGTCGTCATCGGCGGCGGCAATGTCGACAAGCTCGACGAATTGCCCCCCAACTCCAGGCGCGGTGACAACACACGCGCTTTCGAAGGCGGATTTCGTCTGTGGCGCGACAAGGCCCTGATCGTCTGATATTATTACAGTTTAGTATAGTTGTTCAAAATGGCGTGTGATGTCGCGCCGATAGATTGCATTGTGCAGATTTGCCGACTAGGAAGTCAGCCCCACTACATCGCGTCGCGCGCGACGCACAAAGACGACGCACTTTAATTTTGCGCATCATCCTTTTTGAAAACGGCCCCATTTTCGAGGTCATGCGCCATGGATGGAGGAAAATAGATTGACCGACGAGAACAGCCACGCCAGCAAAACCCTCGACCTTCTCGAACTGACGGCCCATATCGTATCGGCCTATGTCGAGAAGAACCGCCTGCCTGCGTCCGGCCTTCCCGAACTGATCGCCAGCGTCAGCGCCTCGATCAGCGGGCTCGGCCAGCCGGTCGCTCCGGTGGCGGCACCGCTGGTCCCCGCCGTCAACCCGAAGAAGTCGGTGACCCCGGATTTCATCATCTGCCTCGAGGACGGCAAGAAGTTCAAATCGCTGAAGCGTCATATCGGCGTGCATTTCGGCCTGACGCCGGACGCCTACCGCGCCAAATGGGGCTTGCCGTCGGACTATCCGATGGTCGCACCCAACTACGCCGCTTCGCGCTCGGAACTGGCGAAGTCGATCGGGCTCGGCCGCAAGGCCGTCGCGCCGGCGCCTGCCAAGTCGAAGGGCAGGAAGGCCAAGGTTTCGGCCTGAGCGGTTTCATCTGAGCCAATGTTTTGTCTGAAGCCTGCCGGCGGTTACGCCTTGGCAGGCTTCATGCTTTTGTGGCTTGGATGAACCAGACAAGCTTTGAGCAATTCCAGGAAAAGTGTGAAACGGTTTTCCGTCCGGAATTGCGTCTAGACAAAGGGGATGGAGCTCTTGCCGTTTCCGTGAAACGGTGAACCGCTCCGGAGGGGAAGCGATGAACTACACCAGGATGGTGATCGAGAGAGAAGCCCCGGAGGAGTACGGCTATGAGCGTATCCGCTACAATCTCTCCGAAAGCTCGATTACCGACCAGAAGCTCTCCGACATCGGCCTCTCGCTGCCCGACCTGACGCTCTTTTACGGCGAGCACCGCGGCGACAAGGCGTTGCGCGACCTGATCGCCGCGCAGGATGCCGGCATCGCGCCCGACGATGTGCTGGTCACCGCCGGTGCCGCCGGTGCGCTGTTCATCATCTCGACCTCGCTGCTGTCGGCCGGCGATCACCTCGTCGTCATCAGGCCCAACTACGCCACCAACATTGAAACGCCGAGGGCGATCGGCTGCGCCATCAGCTTCGTGGACCTGGCTTTCGAGGAAGGCTTTGCCATCGACGTCGAACGCATCAAGGCAGCGATGCGGCCGAACACCAGGCTGATCAGCGTTACTTGCCCGCACAACCCGACCGGGACCATGATGAGCCGCGCCGATCTCGACGCGCTGGTCGCGCTTGCCGAGGCCAGTGGCTGCCATTTGCTGGTCGACGAAACCTACCGCGATCTTTCCTATGGCAAGCGCCTGCCAGCGGCGGCTTCCCTGAGCAAAAAGGCCATCAGCGTCTCGTCGCTGTCAAAAGCCTTCGGCATTCCCGGCATCCGCATCGGCTGGCTGATCACCAGGGATGCAGCCCTCCAGGAAAAATTCCTCGCCGCCAAAGAGCAGATCGGCATCTGCGGCAGCGTCATCGACGAAGGCATTGCGCGCGGCATGCTGGATCGCCGGGACGCGTTTCTGGCAAAGCTGCTTCCCGAAATGGCCAAGCGCCGCGACATCGTCCAGGCCTGGATCGACCGCGAGCCGCTGGTCGACTGGGTACGGCCTGAGGGCGGTGTCGTCGGTTTCCCGCGCCTCGATGTCGCACCCGGCTTCGACCTAGACCGGTTCTATATCAGGCTGTTGGAAGACCACGGCACCTATGTCGGGCCCGGCCACTGGTTCGAGATGGAAAAGCGCTTCTTCCGCGTCGGCTTCGGCTGGCCGACGGAGGCCGAATTGAGAGGCGGATTGAACGCGATTTCGGCCGCGCTACGGCAGTAACTTCCGCGTGCGATCGACGACGCGGATCGAAAGTCCCTTGATCCAGACCTGTTTTTGACGCATATCCGCGCCGAATTTTACCAAGTTCCATTGGCCGGAACAGCGCCCATCCGGGAAGTGCCCCGCCAGCCGATGCCAAAGCAACCGGGGCCCTATCTTCATGATACCTGAACAAACTTTACCGGAGCAGCGTTACGCCGCTTTCCGGCACAAAGCCTTCCTCAGCTATTGGACGGCGCGCTTTCTCACCACCTTCGCGACCATGATCGTTTCCGTCGCCGTCGGCTGGGAGATCTATGACCTGACGCGCGATCCGTTCGATCTCGGCATCGTCGGCATCGTCCAGTTCCTGCCATCGCTGTTGCTGGTGCTGGTCACTGGCGCCGTCGCCGACCGCTTCGGCCGCCGGGTGATCATGGCGCTGGCAACGGTGGTCGAGGCAGCCTGTGCGCTCGTTCTCCTGTACTTCACGCTGCGCGGCCTCGTCAGTCCGCTGCCGATCTTCGTCATTCTGGCGCTATTCGGCATGGCGCGCGCCTTTTACGGACCGGCCTCGTCGTCGCTGTTCGCCAATCTGGTGCCGCCGGAAGATTTCGGCAATGCGATTGCCTGGAACTCCTCCGCCTGGCAGACGGCCACGATTGTCGGTCCGGTCGCCGGCGGCCTGCTCTATGGCGTCTCGGCCGAAGCCGCATACGCCGTCGCCTCTGTGCTGATGCTGGTGGCCGGTCTGCTGATCTTCACCATTCCCAAACCCGCCCAGCAAAGCGCCACCGATAAGCCGACAATGGAAACACTATTTGCCGGCTTCCGCTACATCTGGAGCGAGAAGATCGTGCTCGGCGCCATCTCGCTCGATCTGTTCGCAGTGCTTTTGTCCGGCGCCTCGGCACTGCTGCCGGTCTATGCGCGCGACATTCTGCAGCTCGGCCCCTGGGGCCTCGGCCTGCTGCGCTCGGCGCCGGGCATCGGCGCCATCTGCGTCGCGGTATGGCTCGCCGGGCACCCGATCCGCGACCACGCCGGCAAGATCATGCTGAGCTTCGTGGCGGCGTTCGGCGCCTTCACCGTGCTGTTCGGTCTGTCGACCCTCACCTGGCTGTCTATCGTCGCTCTAGTCTTCCTCGGCGCCACCGACATGTTCAGCGTCTATATCAGGGAAACGCTGATCCAGCTGTGGACGCCCGACGAACTGCGCGGCCGCGTCAACGCCGTCAACCAGGTCTTCGTCGGGGCGTCCAACGAAGTGGGTGAGTTCCGTGCCGGCACCATGGCGGCGCTGATCGGCACGGTTCCGGCGGTCGTCATCGGCGGCGTCGGCGCCGTCGCGGTTGCTGGCCTGTGGGCCTATCTATTCCCGGCGCTGCGCAAGGTGCGGCACCTCAAAGGACGAAACTGACGGCTTCATCGCTATCGGCGGGGCAGCGAATCTGTGCTAAGCCGCCCGCCCAACCAACCAAAGGACGACACCTGTGAGCGAACCGACTGTGGCCGAGGCGACCGAAAGTATCTATGCGTCTCTTCGGGCGGACAATGCCGACATCGACGCACATATCGCGACGCTCAAGGCAGCGCTGGCACGAGAAGGGATAAAACAGGCGGTGTTCGATCCTGCTAAATTGGCGCAGAGCAACCGCTCGGGCCGCAAGTTGATGCAGGCTTATTTTCGGCAGCGCGGCGTGAGCGTGAGCTTTTCGGACTAGAGCGGTTCAGTGTTTGTTGGAATCGCCGAACCGCTCTAACCCTTTGTCTTCACGCAATTCCGGATGGAAAACCGCTACGCACTTTTCCTGGAATTGCTCTAGTTTCACGCGCCGAAAGCCGCCGGTCGGAAGTCGGCCGGATTTGGCCGTTCAGAGCACCGGTTCGACTCTACCGCGCCACCGGTCCGCCAAAAATCATGCGCAAGAACTCGTCCAGCCAGCGCCTCAAATGCATGTCCCAGATCAGCCGGCCGCCGAGATGATCGCGGCCGGGCTGGGCGCCGGGCAGCTCGAAGCGGTGGGCGCCGCGCACCACCCAGCGTTGCATCATCACCCGGGTCAGTTCGCCATGGAACTGGATGCCCCAGGCATTGTCGCCGTAGCGGAAAGCCTGGTTGGGATAGGTCTCGTTCGTGGCCAGCAGCATCGCGTCGGTCGGCAGCGAAAAACCCTCGCGATGGAACTGGTAGACCATTTCGGGCCAGTGCATCAGTTTCTTGCCGGCCTCGGTCGCCTTCAGCGGATACCAACCGATCTCGACCAGCCCTTCACCATGGCCCTCGACCTTGCCGCCGAGATGATTGGCCAGCATCTGCGCGCCAAGACAGATGCCGAGCAGTGGCCGGTTTTCCCTGAGCGGGATTTCCAGCCAGTTGGTCTCGCGGCGGACGAATTCGTCCTCGTCATTGGCGCTCATCGGCCCGCCGAACACCACCGCGCCGGCATGACCATCCAGTGTTTCGGGCAAGGCGTCGCCGAGCGGCGGGCGGCGGATGTCGAGATCGAAGCCTTCTTCCAGCAACATGTGGCCGACGCGCCCGGGGCTCGAATTCTCCTGATGCAGCACGATCAGGATTCTTGGCTTCGGGCTCGTTATGGGCGGCATCGTTGGACGAGATCCCGTCTATTCGTCGCTTGACGTCCCACGGGCACCCGGTACCTCGGCCGCGGCCTTGCGGCGCGCCTCGATCCGGTCGTGGCGCTCGACGCCGATCAGCTCGGCGACCCGCCACACCGTATTGTCCTCGAGCTCATGCAGCTCGCCATCGGCATAGACGATCTCCCACATCAGGCCGATGAAGGCCTTGCGCCCCTCCGCGTCGAGATGGCGCTTGAGCACGCTGGTGAAGGCGTAGAGATCGATCGCCTCGTTGTCGGCGCGCTCGCCTGCGGCGGCCAGCGCTTCGAGTTCGGCACCGTTGATCGAATAGCTCTGCGCCAGCACCGCCTTGAACCGCTCCCACTCGACATCCTGGCGAACCCCGTCGGCATTCATCACATGGTAGAGCAGCGCCGAAGCCGCGACGCGCGGGTCGTCCGTGCTGGTATGGCTGGCGGAGCCAGCCGGCAAATCCCTGAGAAACGACAGAACGCGCTCGAACATCGATTCATTCCCAACGGCCCGATGGCCGGCCCAAATCAAAACAGCCGGAACCGGCGTGGCGACTTTTCCGCCTCGTCGTCCGGATCGACGCCTGGATCGTCCGGCAGGCGCGCCAGTTCTTCCGCCGGCTCGACGGCTTCGGCATCGGCCGGCACCGCGGCAAAGGCGGCTGCCGTGACCGGGGTGACATGATCCTCGCGGCTTTCGGCGTCCTTGCCCGTCGCCTCGTTGCCCGAGGCGGCATGATCGATCACGTCGACCGGCTTTTCCGGCCTCGCCGGGGCCTCGATGGCCACTACCGGGGCATCCGGCTCATCGCGGCTGTCGATCAGTTGGCCAAGCCGCTCCATCGGCGCGCGCCATTCGAAGGCGTCGAGACGGCCGGTAACCGGCGATACCGGCGCCCAGCGCTCGGAGACGACGCCGTCGGCCACCCAGGCCGGATCGCGCGGCGCCCGAACCGCCTTGGAGAGCAGCTGCCGCACCTTGCCCTGGTCGCCGGTCTCGGCCTCCTCGATATCGGCAAGGAGCAGATAGGCACCCTCGCGGCGATCCATGCGGATCGCGGCTTCGGCCTCGCGCCTGGCGGTCGACAAATCCTGCGCGTCGAGCGCGGCACGCGCCACTGTCATCGACGATTCGGCGTGGTTCTTCTTCATCTCCTGCAGCCTCTTTGCCCGGTTGAGCCGATCAAACACGGCGTCACCCGGCCTTGCATGGGTATAGAGCTCCGCGATTTCGGGATGCGGCTCGGCCTTCCATGCTGCTTCGAGGATCTTCGAGCCCTTGCGTACGTCGTTCTGCTTGAACAGCGCCGCGGCGGCGGCAACGGCGGCGGGGGCGAAATCCGGCTGCAGTCTGTTAGCCTCGAGCGCCGCTGTCCTGGCAGCCGCGGGATCGCTATCGGCGAGCGACTGCGCCTTGGCGGTCAACAGCACGGCGCGGCGGCGGTTGGCGGCGTCGCGTTCGATTTGCCGCGTCGACTTCTGCGCATCGACCAGTTTCAGCGCCCCGTCCCAGTCACCGCGCGCGGTCAGCTCCTCCAACGTCGATTCGGCTGCCCAGGCCAGTTGCGGCGCCACGGCGGCGGCGCGGCCGGCATAGTGCCGGGCTGCGTTGCGGTCGCCCAGACGCTCAGCCTCCAGGTAAAGCCCTCGCAGGCCAAGCAGCCGCATTTCGGGGTCGTCGAGCATGCTCTCGAACTTTTGGCGCGCGCCTTCATGATCGCCTTCGAGCAGCGATGCCTGCGCCTCGAGCAGATGGATCAGCGGCTCCTGGTCGGAGCGGATCAGCTTGGCCGCTTCCTTGGTCTTCTTGCGGGCCAGCGCCCCGTCGCCGGCACCGGCGGCGATCATGCCGGTCGACAGCGCCTGATAGCCACGGTCACGGCGGCGCACGCGGAAATAGCGCGAGATGGTGTAGGGGCTGTTCCACAGCGACTTGATGAGCCACCAGACGATCATCACCGCCGCAACGACGGCAACGACGGCCACCGCCGCCACCATCAGGCTCACCTGGTATTGGTAGCCGTTGAAGGTGACGACCATGTCGCCGGGCCTGTCGGCCAGCCAGGCAAAGCCCAGCCCGAGCGCGAAGACGACGATGAGGAAGGCGAGCAGGCGGATCATCGTGTTGCCCTCATGCCTTCATCGCGCCGGAGATCAGTGCGTCGACCTGGGTTTCGACCTCGATGCGGGCTTTCAGTTTGCCGGCAAAGTCGGCGCCCGCGGCCTTCACGGCTTGCGGCAACGTGTCATATTCGCTGAGCGCCTTGGCATAGTCGCCCTGAGTGACCGCAACCTCCATGCGCGCCACGGTTTCCGGTGCGCCGGCGCCTTCGACGGCACCGATCGGCCGGACCTTGACCAGCGATTCGGCGCTCGACATCAGGTTCTGCAGGAAGCCGGCATTCTGGTCGGCCGGCGTGGCCGCTGCGACCATGGCATTGGCGGCCGCATCCATCTGCGAGGCGATCTCGGTGCGGGTCGGCACGCCTTTTTCGGCATAGGGGCGCAACGTCGCGAGCTGCGGCGCATCAGGCGAAATCGCGGCCAGCGTATCGAGTTCGGCCGAAAACGGCGCGCCGCGATCGAGCGCGGCCTTCAGCGCCGAAGCCGCGATGGCGAGCGCGACCTTCGGCTGCGATGCCTGTGCATCGACCTTGCCGGAAAGCTGCGACACCGACTGTTCGAGCGCGGCGAGCCGGCCTTCCTGCGCCTTCGCCGCCTCGCTCGTCGACTTCACCAGCGCATCGAGACCCGCCATTTTTTCGTTGAGCGGACCAAGGTCGACCGGTGCCGTGCTGCCGGCCTTGCCGAGGGCCGCCACCGTGGTTTCGATCTGCTTGACCTTGTCGCCAAGTGCTGCAAGCCCGGCATTGTCGCCGGCGCCGCCCTGTTCGACCGCCGATTTCAGCGCCGCGACATCGCTCTTGACCTGGTCGAGCCCCGACGACAGGCCATCGACCCTGGCCGACGCACCATTGTTGTTGCCGGCTTCCCTCATGTCCGCGATTTCGCTCTTCAGCGAGGCAATCTCGCCATTGACACCAGCGAGCGAGGCACCGGGAGCGGATCCCGGCGCGCCGAGTAGGCCGGCAAATTGCAGGCCGCCGGCACCGACCAGCGCGATGACACCACCGATGATGCCGGCGGCGACGCCGTTGAGGCCGCCCCGCTTCGGCTGCACTGTCATCGGTTCGCTCCTTGCGTCGGCTTTTCCGGAAGCCGCCTTGGTCTCGGCGGTTTTGGCGGTTGCATCCTCAAAATTATAGTCGGAAGCCTTGGCGCGGTTGGCGGGAGTATCCGAACCGGGATAAGGCATTTCCGGCTCGGCGGTCTTGGCCTCGGCATGCGGTGGCGAATCCGTGCCAGACTGCCCGGCGGCATCGCCATGCTCCCAGGGTTCGAGATCCGCCTGATCGGCATGCACCGGCTCTTCCGGGGGCTCTGGCCGTGAGGCATTCGCTGCTTCCTCGGCCTTCGCCTCGTCCGTCTGGGCAATATCCTTGGCGGCATCCCCGTCGACGATGCGTGAGACGGCGCCCGGATCGAGGTCGATGGTCACCGGCTCGCGGCGGCCTTTCGAGTGTCGCATCTTCGGCGTCTTGACCATGCATGGGCTCCGCAAAATTCGCTTCGTCTCAACGCCCGGCGGCGCGTGATGGTTCAGAAAGGGTCTAGCACATCACCAAGCGGTGAAAAGGGGCGGTGTGATGACGCGGGTCAGGGCCGTGCCCGCAAAAGTGCCAGCAGCTCCTCCTCGTCGGCTCGTGCGGCGACGCGGATTGCTTTGCCGGCACTGTCGCCGAAGGCGGCGGCGATGCGCGCGGAAAGGACAAAAACCCGCGTCTTTTCAAAGACCTTTTGCAGGGCAGGCCGGCTGGCCAGGACCTGCATCGCGGCAGCGGCCTTGGCCGAATAGAGCAGCACCGCATCGACGGATTGGCCTGATATCAGCGGAAGAATCGCTTCGTCCGAATAGCTTACCGCTATCGTGTCATAAGTCTCGACGGCATGGACCTGGACATGAGCAGCTTCCAGCTTCTGTTCGAAGGCGGGAAACCGCACGCGCCCACAGAGATAGACGAGCGCTTTACCGGAAAACGCGATTCCCATGCCCGCGGCCAGCGCCTCGGCATCGCCAGGCCCCTCGCTGACCGAGAGAAAGCCTGCGTCGCGCGCCGCCTCCGCTGTCCTCTTGCCGACAGCATGGCAAGGCAGGTTGGATAGCACCGCCATCAGATCTCCAGGGGCATGGCGCACCGCATTAGCGCTGGTGATGGCAACGGCGGCCACGTCGTTCGGAACCGCCCTGGCATCGACCGGCAGTGCCATCGTCTCCGTCAATGGCAGCAGAAGAGGCTCAAAACCCATTTCCTCCAGCTTTCGCGCCGTGCGCGACGCACCCGGCTCCGGTCTGGTGACCAGGACCCGGAGCATTTTCAGAGCCAACCGTCGAAGAACTTTTCGCCGGCCCTGGCGCGAACTGTCCGTGCGGCATCAGCCCCAATTTCCGCTGCGTCCGCGGCCTCGCCTTCCAGCCGGACGTCATGCCACTCCGTGCCGTCGGGCGAGATGATCAGCCCGGCAAAGGACAGTTTCCCGCCTGATACCGTCGCATGGCCGGCGATCGGTGTGCGGCACGAGCCGTCGAGCGCGGCGAGAAACGCGCGCTCGCAGGCCAAGGCCTGGCCGGTCGGCGCATGATGGATCGCCGCAAGCATATTCTCGATATCACGGTCGCCGACGCGTGTTTCGATGCCGATCGCGCCTTGTCCCGGCGCCGGCGGAAAACCCTCCAGCGGCATCAGGTCGGTGACCACGCCTTCGAGCCCGAGCCGCTTCAGCCCGGCATAGGCGAGGATGGTGCCCTCGGCGATGCCTTCATCCAGCTTGCGCAGCCTCGTCTGCACATTGCCGCGGAACATCACCACCTCGAAATCCGGCCGCATCCGGCGGATCAGCGCCTGGCGACGGAGCGACGACGATCCGATCTTGGCGCCATGCGGCAGATCGGCGATCCGCTTGACCGCCTTGCCTATGAAAGCGTCGCGCGCGTCTTCGCGCGGCAGGAAAGTGGAGAGCTCCAGTCCGTCAGGAAGCATCGTCGGCATGTCCTTCGACGAATGCACGGCGATGTCTATACGACCATCGAGCAGCGCTTCCTCGATTTCCTTGGTGAACAGGCCCTTGCCGCCGGCCTCCGACAGTGGCCGGTCCTGAATACGGTCGCCGCTGGTCGAGATGGGCACCACTTCAAACGCCTGCTCGGGAAGGCCATGCGCTTTCATTAGCCGCATACGCGTCTCATGCGCCTGGGCGAGCGCCAGCGGGCTGCCGCGTGTTCCGATTTTCCGTGTTCCGATTTTCAAAGTTTGCATGGCGCGCGGTCCGTGATAACCCCCGAGCGAAATCGAGGTCTTGCCGGCCTTTTCCTAATGGGGAATAGCCTCATAAACAATCTCTTGGGATAGCGACGAATTGATCCGCGTTCTGGGCATTGAGACGAGTTGCGATGAGACCGCCGCCAGCGTCGTGGCGCTGGAGGGCGATGCCGCGCCGAAAATCCTGTCCAATATCGTGCTCTCCCAGATCGAGGAGCATGCCGCCTTCGGCGGTGTCGTGCCGGAGATCGCCGCGCGCGCGCATGTCGAGGCGCTGGACGGCATCGTCGAGGCGGCACTCGCCGATTCGGGCGTGGCGCTTGCCGATATCGATGCCATCGCCGCGACCGCCGGGCCGGGCCTCGTCGGCGGGCTGATTGTCGGCCTGATGACGGCCAAGGCTATCGCGGCGGCGGCCGGCAAGCCGCTGATCGCCGTCAATCATCTCGAAGGCCACGCCTTGACGGCGCGGCTGACCGACGGCCTGGAATTCCCGTATCTCTTGCTGCTGGTCTCCGGCGGTCACACGCAGATCCTCGCCGTGCGCGGCGTCGGCGACTACCAGCGCTGGGCCACCACCATCGACGACGCGCTCGGCGAAGCCTTCGACAAGACCGCCAAAATGCTCGGCCTGCCCTATCCCGGCGGTCCCAATGTCGAAAAGGCGGCGCTGTCGGGCAATGCCTCGCGCTTTGCCTTCCCGCGGCCGATGAAAGGCTCGGCACAGCCCGATTTCTCCTTTTCCGGTTTGAAGACCGCCGTGCGCCAGGCGGCAACCGCGATCGAGCCCTTGAGCGACCAGGACGTCGCCGACATCTGCGCCTCGTTCCAGGCGGCGGTCGCCGATGCGCTGGCCGACCGCGTTTCTCGCGCCCTGGCACGCTTTCGCAAGACATTCCCTGGCACCAAAAACCCGGCGCTGGTCGTCGCCGGCGGCGTCGCCGCCAACCGCGCCATCAAGGCGACGCTGGAGCGGCTATGTACCGAGAATGGTTTCACCTTCGTCGCGCCGCCGCTGAAATTGTGCACCGACAATGCCGCGATGATCGCCTGGGCCGGCATTGAGCGGCTGCGCGAAGGCATGGCGCAGGAGAACGGCTTCGATTTCGTGCCACGCTCGCGCTGGCCGCTGGATAGCGTCTCGACGCCAATGGTCGGCTCCGGCCGGCGCGGAGCCAAGGCATGACTGACAAAGCCATGAAGAGCGCGGACCCCGGCAAAAGCGGCTGGCGTGTCGCCGTGCTCGGCGGCGGCGCTTGGGGCACGGCGCTGGCGCTGGCCATGCTGCGCGCCGGCCACTCGGTACGGCTGTTCGCGCGTGACCCTGAAACCGTGGCCTCGATCGGTCGTGGCGAGAACCCGCGCTATCTCCCGGGCATTGCCATCGCGCCCGGTATAGACGCGACGAGCGACATCGAGGCAGCGCTTGCCGGGGTCGATTGCGTGCTGGCGGTGACGCCTGCGCAAGCGTTGCGGGCGACCCTGGCGGCCGCGAAGGATCATATGCCGGCTGGCATTCCACTCGTGCTTTGCGCCAAGGGCATCGAGCGCGACACCGGTGCCTTGCTGTCGGCAATCGCTGCGGAAATCCTGCCGCGAAACCCGGTCGCCGCCCTGTCGGGGCCAAGCTTCGCCAACGATGTCGCCCGCGGCCTGCCGACGGCGGTGGTTGTGGCTGCCGGCGACGACGCCCTAGCGGCCGACCTTGCCGCCCGTTTCTCGGCTGAAAACCTGCGCTGCTATTCGAGCGACGACCTGATCGGTGTCGAAATCGGCGGCGCCTTGAAGAACGTCTTCGCCATCGCCGCCGGCGCTGTCACCGGTGCCGGGCTCGGCGCCAGCGCGCAGGCCGCCATGGTCACGCGCGGCTTCGTCGAGCTGCGCCGCATCGGTGCCGCCTTCGGCGCCAGGCCCGAGACCCTGATGGGGCTTTCCGGCCTTGGCGACTTGCTGCTCACTTGCTCGTCGACGCAATCGCGCAATTTCGCCTATGGGCTGGCGCTCGGGCAAGGCAAGGCGCTTTCCGGACTGCCGCTGGCCGAGGGCGTGCCGACCGCGGCGATCGCCGCCCGCATCGCCGCCGAGCGCAATATCGATGCGCCGATCATCGCCGCCGTGGCCGCCATACTGGACGGCGGGATCACCATCGGCCAGGCCGTGACGGCCCTGATGACCCGGCCGCTGAAGACCGAAACCAACGATTGATCCCCTGATCCAACCACCCAGGAGAAAGACCATGCTGTTTGCTCTGATTTGCAAGGACAAGCCCGGAAGCCTGCAGGTGCGCCTCGACACGCGGCCCGAGCATGTCGCCTTCCTCGAAGGGCTGAACAGCGACAAGAAGCTGGCCTTTGCCGGTCCGTTCCTCGACGCCGACGGCAAGTCAAACGGCAGCCTCGTTGTCGTCGAGGCGCCCGATCTGGCAGGCGCACAGGCCCTGTCGGCCGCTGACCCCTATGCCAAGGCCGGCCTGTTCGAAAGCGTCGAAATCCGCCAGTGGAACTGGACGTTCAACAAGCCGGCGGCTAGTTAATTTCCGGTCGCCCGCGACGGGGTCGCAAGGAGGAGAGAAAAATGAACTACTGGCTGTTCAAATCCGAACCCTCGGTTTTCTCCTTCGAGGCGTTGAAGGCCAAGGGCAACGCCGGCACGCAATGGGACGGCGTACGCAACTACGCCGCCCGCAACAACATGCAGGCCATGCAGATCGGCGATCTCGGCTTCTTCTACCATTCCAACGAGGGGCTGAACGTGGTCGGCATCGCCGAGGTCTGCGCGCTGGCCCATCCCGACACCACATCCGATGATCCGCGCTGGGAGTGTGTCGACATCCGTGCCGTCAGGGACATGCCGAACCCGCCGACGCTGGAAGAAGTCAAGGCCAATCCAAAACTGGCCGAGATGGCGCTGGTGCGGCTCGGACGGCTTTCCGTGCAGCCGGTGACCCCGGCCGAATGGAAGGAAGTCTGCCGCATGGGCGGCCTGACGCCTGCGCCGTGACGGCACTCACCCCCGACAGCGCCAGGCAGTTCATCCTCGACAACACGGCGCTGATGGCACCGCCGCATGTACCGGAGATTCTTCTCCACCTCGCCGACGAAGCGCATGATCTTTGGCAGCGGACCGAGGATGAACTGGTCGAGATCGGCCTGCCGCCACCCTTCTGGGCTTTCGCCTGGGCCGGCGGCCAGGGCCTCGCCCGCTACGTCATCGACAATCCCGACACAGTGCGAGGCAAGCGCGTGCTCGACTTCGCCTCGGGCTCCGGGCTCGTCGCCATCGCCGCCGCCAGGGCGGGGGCTGCCGAGATAACCGCCGCCGACATCGACCCGTTCTGCGCCACCGCGATCCGGCTCAACAGCGACGCCAATGGCGTCGTGAACAAATTCCTCGGCACGGACTGTATCGGCACCGATGCGGATTGGGATGTGATCCTGGCTGGCGATGTCTTCTACGACAAACCCTTCGCCGACCGGCTGATGCCGTGGTTTTCGGCGCTCAAACGGCGTGGCGCCGAGGTCCTCGTCGGCGATCCCGGCCGGTCCTATCTGCCGCGATCGGGGCTGGAGCCGCTTGGCGTCTACCAGGTGCCGGTGACAAGGGCGCTCGAGGATGCCGAAGTCAAGCGCACGACCGTGTGGCGACTGCTTGACGCCATCGCCGAACAGGCGTTTCCATAAAGCCGCACAGGAGGGGGAACTCGTGGATTTTTCAGCAGTGAACTGGATAGCGGTGGTTGCCGCCGCCGTCGTCGCATGGCTGTTCGGCGCCGCCTGGTACATGGCGTTGAGCAAGCCCTGGCTGAAGGCCGTCAAGCTCGATCCGGCGACGATGAAGAAATCGCCGCTGCCCTTCGTCATCTCCTTCATCGCCGAGCTGCTGATGGCCTACATCATGGCCCTGGTCGTCGGCGCGATGACGGGTGGTGAGCCGACCTGGCTCGCCGGCCTGATCTTCGGCTTCGTGCTTTGGCTGGGTTTCGTCGCCACGACGCTGTCGGTCAACCATCGCTATGAGAATTTCGGCTGGGACCTGACCCTCATCGACGGCGGCCATTGGCTGGGCGTGCTGCTGATCATCGGCGCGGTGATCGGCTGGTTCGGCGCCGCGGCGAGCTGAGATAACGCTTTGACGACGACGGATGAATCCGGATTTCCCCGCGACCTGGTGTTCACCCGGATCTGCCACGTCAAGCATGGTTATGACGAACGCCGCCGCCACATTGTCCGCGAGTTTGAGCGGCGCGGCGTGCCCGTCTACTTTTACACGGACTGGGACAAGCCAGATATCACCTCGGAGATTCGTGCTGAATTGGTCGCTCCCGATTTTGTCCACCCGGCGCAGGTCTCTCTGGCGCTGAAGCATGTCGGCATCTGGCGCGACTTCCTCGAAACCGACCTGCCCTATTGCCTGGTGTTCGAGGATGACGTCTTCCTCGCGCGCGACTTCGTCGCCAAATTCCGGCAAGGGCTGGCCGAACTCGGCAGCCCGATGCGCAAGGCCGTCATCTATTTCGGCAACGGCAGCAACTACTACACGCCGAGCTGGAAATTGCGCAGGGGTCAGAGGCTCTACCCGGCACTGCATGCCAGGTGCGCGGATTCCTATCTCATCACCCGCCCGGTCGCCGAAGCCCGTTGTGCCTGGATCGATCAGCACAAAATATACACCGTGATCGACCACCAGATCGAGCAGATGGACGAAAAACTGGGCATTGAGATGCTGTGGTTCGAGCGGCCAATTGTCGAGCAAGGCAGCGAAAACGGCGCTTTCCAGACTTCCGTCGCCGGCAAAAAGCACCCGCTTCTGTACAAGAAGCTGAAATGGAAATGGAAGAAATACACAAGGATGATCTTCGGCCACAACGCCCGGTCCTGAGCGCGGAGCAATTCCAGGAAAAATGCGTCGTGGTTTTCCCGGGAAAAGCGCGTAGCGCTTCCCTGGGGAATGCATAAGACAAGAGATTAGACCTTGTCCGCCGTCCGCGTCCTAGCAACTTCCTCGAGGATCCATTCGCGGAACGCGACGATACGGGGATCGTCCGCCATGGCCTGGGGATAGACCAGGAAATAGGCGAATTCCGGCGCAACCCTGATGCTGAGTTCGAAGGGCCGCACGAGCCGGCCCTCGGACAGGTCGTTCGCCACCATGGCGAAATCGGCAAGCGCGACGGCATTGCCGTCGAGCGCCGCCTGGACAGCATCCGTGGACGTGCCGAAGACGACGGTGCGGCTGTCGTCGAAATCGTTGATGCCGGCCGCCGCCATCCACATGCGCCAGTTCGGCCAGGTCACGCCCTGGCGGGCCCATTCGATATGGGCAAGCGTGTGGTTGAACAGGTCGCGCGGCTCGCGCAGGGGCGGCCCAGATGCCAGGAGGCCCGGACTGCACACCGGAATAATGATGTTGTCGAACAGGCGATGCGCGCAGAGTCCTGGATATTTGCCGGCACCGAAGCGGATGCCGACATCGACGTCGTCGAGATCGAAATCGCGCAAGCCATAGGCAATGTCGAACCTGAGTTCGATGCCCGGCCGCTGCTTGCGGAAATTCTCGACACGCCGCATCAGCCATTTCGCCGCGAACTGCGCGTCCAGCGTCACCTTCAGGAATTCCGTGCCGCGCGCCAATTTGCGCGCCCGCATCACGGCCCGGCCAAGCAGGTCGAGCGTGTCGGTCGCCGCCTCGTACAGCACCGTGCCCGCTTCCGTCAGACGGATGGTGCGGCTGGTGCGGGTGAACAGCACGATGCCGAGCTGATCCTCGATTTCCTTGATCTGGTGGCTGACGGCGGCGGGCGTCAGGCCGAGCTCGTCGGCGGCTCGGGTGAAATTGAGGTGCCGGGCCGCCGCCTCCAGCGTCCTGAGCGCCCGTGTTCCAGGCAAGAGGGCTGCCATCAGCGCGCGGCCCGATCGAAGCGGTCCATGGAGGCTCAATCCTCAAATAAAACTTGACGATGAGAAAAGAACTACTCGTTTCCCGTTTGTTTTTCAATCCGGCATGATTGCAACATCAAAACACCATCAAACCGGATTTGATGTCCGGAGAATACGGATCCCATCATGTCTCACATCGTTCTTCACCCTGCCTACATCGCCCGGCCGGGCTGGCTGTCGGCTGTCCGTGATTGGCTGCGGCAGGCCAGGGTCGCGGTCAATCTTGGCCACCAGAACGTCGAGGATCTGTCCGATCGCCAGTTGCGCGATATCGGCGCCGCCCGCAAGGACATCACCCGAGCCATGGACCGCGAGACCGGCCGGCTGGGCCTTCTAGACATCGGCTGGCAGCGAAACAGGAAGGGATAAGGGCGTAGCATTGATGATGCGGCTTGGGCGTGTCTGCTGCTTCTGAAGACTTCCTATTCCCCTATTCCCCTATTCCCCTATTCCCCTATTCCCCTGTTCCCCTGTTCCCCTATTCCCCTATCTCACCACCCTCACCACCGTCCGGTCCGACAGCAGCGGCAAAAGCCGTGCCATCGTGCGCGCGGTGACCGCCACACAACCTTCCGTCGGCGTGAAGCCGGGACGCGCCAGGTGGAAGAAGATGGCGCTGCCGCGCCCGCGGCGGCGCGGCGCGATGTTCCAGTCGAGCACCAGGCAGGCGTCATAGAGCCGGTCGTCGCGCCGCATGCGTTCGTGGCTGGCGCCATAGGGCATCTTGACCGGCCTGTTATAATTGCGGTCGTCTGGGACCTCGCACCAGCCGAGATCCGGCCCGATCGGCGCCATCGCCAGCCGCGTCCTGCGGCCGGCGGCAAACTGATCCCCCCGGAAATAGCCCGCCAGGATGCGCATCGAAGCGAGCGGCGTCGCCTTCGCGCTTGTCGGACGAGATGCCGCCACGCCCCAGCGCGCAGGCAAAAACCGTTTTGCCGGCCTGCAGCAGGCCCTGGCTTGGGTGGCCGGGCCTCGCCCGCACGGTCATCACGCGCAGCCGTTTTGCCAAAATTGCGCCGGCTGCATTGCGATCGCGTTTTTTCTTGTATGATCGTGCCACGGAACAAATCACTGTGATCGGCTATTGTGCCGGCAAGCTTCCGCATAAATACGCAGCGGTCAACTGAATTCACTTTTCAAAACAACGGATTGATCCATGACCTCACGTACCATCCTGATCGTCGATGACGATGACGACCTGCGCGGCACACTGGTCGAGCAATTGTCCCTCTACGAGGAATTCGACGTGCTGCAGGAATCCACTGCGGCAAAAGGCGTCACCGCTGCGCGTGGCGGGCTCATCGATCTGCTCATCATGGATGTCGGCTTGCCCGACATGGACGGCCGCGAGGCGGTGAAGATCCTGCGCAAGGGCGGCTACAAGGCGCCCATCATCATGCTGACCGGCCACGACACTGATTCGGACACGATTCTGGGTCTCGAGGCCGGCGCCAACGACTATGTCACCAAGCCATTCCGCTTCGCGGTGCTGCTTGCCCGTATCCGGGCGCAGCTGCGCCAGCATGAGCAGAGCGAGGACGCGACCTTCTCGGTCGGCCCCTATACCTTCAAGCCCAGCCAGAAACTGCTCATCGACCCGCGCGGCGGCAAGGTGCGGCTGACGGAAAAGGAGGCCTCGATCATCAAATATCTCTATCGCGCCGACCAGAAGGTGGTGACGCGTGACGTGCTGCTGGAGGAAGTGTGGGGATACAATTCCGGCGTCACCACGCACACGCTGGAAACCCATGTCTACCGTCTGCGCCAGAAGATCGAGCGCGATCCTTCCAATGCTGAAATTCTTGTGACAGAAAGCGGCGGCTACAAGCTGGTTCCTTAAACATTGCACTATCCAATGAGCGGTCTGGGCGGGGCCGCTTTCGGGTACGATCCTGTTGGAGGGGGATTCAGGGACCGTACCGCAGAGGAGGGATTGGACTGACCGTTCGGGGACAAAGCTAGATGGCGCTGGATGACGACATCCGCATCCTGTCCGCCGTGAGGCTTTTCGAAGGCTTCACGCAGGAACAGCTGCGCCTGCTCGCCTTCGGAGCCGAGACCACTCTCGTGCAGGCGGACCACAAGCTTTATCGCGAGGACGACGTGGCCGACTCGGCCTATGTCGTGGTCAGCGGGCGTATCGTGCTCTATCGCGAGCAGAATGGCGAGCGCATCCCGATCGGCAAAGTCGGTCCCGGCACGATGCTCAGCGAACTGGCGCTGATCGCCGACACCAACCGGCTGACCAGCGCCTCGGCCGAAATCGATTCGGAGGTGATAAGGCTGAGCCGCAAGATGTTCCGGCGCATCCTGGAGGAGTATCCGGAACTGGCGGTGAAACTCCACCAGCGCATCTCCGAGGAATTCCACGAAATGATCCGCCGCATCGAGGAACTGGCCCCGCGCTTTTCGGGTTGAGGCCGTTTGCCGCGAGAGAACTCGATGCTTGGCGGGAACGATCGCGACGAACGCCTTTTTATCGACGACTCCGTTAATCCAAGTCGAACCGGGCGATGACCGGCACATGGTCCGACGGCCGGTCCCAGCCGCGTGCCTGGCGCAGGATCTCGTAGCCGGCAAAATCAGGCACCAGGTTCGGCGACGACCAGACATGGTCGAGCCGCCGGCCACGATTGGACGCCTCCCAATCCTGCGCGCGATAGCTCCACCAGGTATAAAGCTTCTGTTCCGATGGCACGTTGAGCCGCATCAGGTCGACCCAGCCGCCGGCCAGCCGCATCGCCTCGAAGTTCTCGGTCTCGACCGGCGTGTGGCTGACCACGTTGAGCAATTGCTTGTGCGACCAGACATCATGCTCCAGCGGCGCGATGTTGAGGTCTCCGACCAGCACCGAGGCCGACACCTCGCCGTGCTCGGCCCGGATGGCGTTCATCTCGGCGACGAAATCGAGCTTGTGCCTGAACTTTCTGTTGATCTCGGGATCCGGTTCGTCGCCACCCGCCGGAACGTAGAAATTGTGCACCAGGATCGTCTTGCCGCCGGCCCGCACGGTCACCGACAGATGCCGGCTGTCCTCGATGTCGCAGAAACGGCGCCTTTCGACCACCTCGATCGGCCGCCGCGCCACCGTCGCCACGCCGTGATAGCCCTTCTGGCCATGGAAGGCGATGTAGGGATAGCCGACCTTACGAAAGGCTTTTTCGGGAAAGAGCTCGTCCGGGACCTTGGTTTCCTGCAGGCAGAGCACATCGGGCGCGTACTCATCGAGCAGGCGTTCGATGATCGGCATGCGCAGGCGCACGGAGTTGATGTTCCAGGTGGCGATCGAAAAGGGCATGCGGCAAGATCCGGCGATAGATCGCCGAACTACTGCCAGCCACACGCCGGAAAAACAAGCGAGGCGACGAAGACTACCGTGTCTTGGTGTTCAGCTCGCGATTGGCCGTATAGTCGATGGCGAAGGTGTCGGGCGCGAAACTGACGCCTTCCTTGGTGTTGAAGATCATCACCGTCGTGTCCTTGCCCTGCGCGTCGGTAATCGTCCACTGCCGCAGATCATAGGTTTTCGGGTCGAACATCATGGTGATTCGCGCATTGCCGAAAACCGACTTGTCGGAGAGCTGGATGGTGGTGAGGTCGTCTTCTTCCTTGACGCTCTTGACGCGGTTGCCGGAGAGGTCGATGCGGTCGTCGAGCAGCAGCTTCAGCGGCGTCTTCGATAGCGGATAAAGATCCGACGTGTTCAGTCTCTTGTTGAGGATGGCAACCGATCTGCCGTCGGAAATCACCCGGAAATTCGAAGCCCCGTCATAGTTGAAACGGATCTTGCCCGGCCGTTCCAGGAAGAATTTGCCGCCGGTCTGCTCGCCCTTGGGTCCGAACTGGACGAATTCGCCGCTCATCGATTTGACCGCCGAGAAATGGTCGGCGATCTTCTGCGCCGCCGCAGGCACGGCCGCCTGCGCCGAGGCGAGCAGCTCGAATCCGGGCACCACGTTGAGCGCGGCGGCACCCGCGAACACCAGGCCGAGGCCAAGCAGTTGGCGGCGTGTCGGGGCAAAATCGCTCAGCGCTGAAAGATCGTTTTTCATATCGGTCACTCTCGTCTGATTCCTTGATCGCTGTCGTGAACCCCCAGTTGGGCTGAAGTTTGGCGAGGCGGTCGCTGCTCAGCCGGTTGAACGCGCCAGAAGGTTCGAAGTTGCCGCGAACTCCCGCTGTCAGAATTTGTCGTCCTCGGTCGGCACCAGGATTTCGCGTTTTCCGGCATGGTTGGCCGGACCGACAATGCCTTCCTTTTCCATCTTCTCGATGATCGAGGCGGCACGATTGTAGCCGATGCCCAGACGCCGCTGGATGTAGCTGGTCGAGGCCTTGCCGTCGCGCAGCACCACCGACACCGCCTGATCGTAGGGATCATCGGAATCCTCGAAATTGCCACCGCCTCCGCCGCCGGAACCGCCCTTGCCGGACGGCTCGTCGTCGTCCTCGCCGTCATCTTCGGTGATGGCGTCGAGATATTCCGGCACGCCCTGCAGCTTCAGGTGCCCGACGATCTTCTCGACCTCGTCATCGGAGACGAACGGCCCGTGCACGCGCTGGATGCGGCCGCCGCCGGCCATGTAGAGCATGTCGCCCATGCCGAGCAGCTGCTCGGCGCCCTGCTCTCCCAAAATGGTGCGGCTGTCGATCTTCGACGTCACCTGGAAGGAGATGCGGGTCGGGAAATTGGCTTTGATGGTGCCGGTGATGACGTCGACCGAGGGACGTTGCGTCGCCATGATCACATGGATGCCGGCGGCGCGCGCCATCTGCGCCAAGCGCTGGACGGCGCCTTCGATGTCCTTGCCGGCGACCATCATCAGGTCGGCCATTTCGTCGATGATGACGACGATGTAAGGCATCGGCTCGAGATCGAGATTCTCGGTCTCGTAGATCGCCTCGCCGGTCTGGCGGTCGAATCCGGTCTGCACGGTGCGCGAGATCTTTTCGCCCTTCTTCTCGGCCTGCTGCACGCGCGCGTTGAAACCATCGATGTTGCGCACGCCGACCTTGGACATCTTTCGGTAGCGGTCCTCCATCTCGCGCACGGTCCATTTCAGCGCCACCACCGCCTTTTTCGGGTCGGTCACGACCGGCGTCAAAAGATGCGGAATGCCGTCATAGACGGAGAGTTCGAGCATTTTCGGGTCGATCATGATCAGCCGGCATTCCTGCGGGGTGAGCCGGTAGAGCAGCGAGAGGATCATGGTGTTGATGGCGACCGACTTGCCCGAACCGGTGGTGCCGGCGACCAGCACGTGCGGCATCTTGGCGATGTCAACGATGACCGCCTCGCCATTGATGGTCTTGCCCAGCGCCAGCGCCAGCTTGGCCTTGGTGGTCTCGAAGTCGCGGCTGGCCATGATCTCCCTGAGATAAACGGTTTCGCGCTTGGCGTTTGGCAGTTCGATGCCGATGGCGTTGCGGCCCGGTACGACGGCGACGCGGCAGGCAATCGCGCTCATTGAGCGTGCGATGTCGTCGGAGAGGCCGATCACCCGCGACGACTTGATGCCCGGCGCCGGTTCGAGCTCGTAGAGGGTGACGACCGGACCCGGGCGAACGGCAATGATTTCGCCCTTGACGCCGAAATCCTCCAGCACGCCTTCGAGCAGGCGCGCGTTCTGTTCCAGCGCGTCCTTGGAAAGACTTGGGTCGCGCGCGACATTCTTCGGTTCGGACAGGAAATGCAGCGACGGCATTTCGAACATGTCCGAGCCGATCAGCGAGGTCTGCGCCTCGCGCTGGACGCGGGCGCCCGGCACGGGTCGCGCTGCGGGCGCCTCGACCCGGGTGGCGGCATCGGAACGGAACTGCTGGACCTTGGCCGTCGGGGCACGTCGCTGGGCGACCGGCTCGTCGTCAAAATCCATGTCCTCGTCGTCGCGGCCGAAGACATCGTCGTCGGCCGGATCGACGGAAACACCGCGGTCGTTGACCATGGCGGCGAAGAATTCCGGCTCGACCCGGGCGCGGCCGTCCTGGCTCATGCGGGATTCGGCGAATTCGGCCGACTCGACTCGTTCGGCGGCACGGCGCCAGGCGCTGGCGCGCGGCTCCATCTCCGGTTCGAACTCGTCCCGCTCCTGCCTGCGGCGCACAGCGCGACGATGCATCCAAGCGCGGAACGAAAGCCACCAATGGGTGATCGCGCCGAGCGCCAGTATGCCCTCGTCGCCCTCGTCCTCGTCATTGTCGAACAGAAGCTCGTCCTCGCGCGGATCCGCGGCGGCCGGTTCTTCCATCACGGCGAAGCCGTTCTTGCGCCCGATCAGCGCCGCGCCATAGGCGAACAGCCAGAGCGCGGGTGCCGCCAGCAATATGGCGAGCACGCTGGCGATCAGCCCGGTCGGATATCCGCCGATGAGGACGCCGGGAATCTTGAGCACCATGTCACCGAAGACGCCACCGAGGCCGGTGGGCAGCGGCCAGGTCTTGGGCGGAACGATGCAGCCCGCGATCGCGGCGGCGAGCAGCGCGAAACCGAACCAGAACAGCCCGCGCTTGGGCAGCCTGTCGACGCCGCGCGCCGAAAACAGGAGATAGCCCCAGATGACGGCAGGAACCAGCGCGGCGACCGCGGCAAGGCCGAAGAACTGCATGGCGAGGTCGGAGAAGACGGCGCCGGCATAACCCATGGCGTTGGTGACGATGTTGGCGGTGGCGTGCGAGAAGCTCGGGTCGGCGACGTTCCAGGTCGCGAGGCTTGCGACGGCGAAGGCGGTGAACGCGAACAGGCCGGCACCGACCAGACGGCCGACCTGGCGCCGCGCGAATGCCTGGATGCCGTGCCCCGTATCGGTCAGCGCGAGCGGTGCTGAAGCCCCTGAACGCATGCTCTTCCCCGTCAGTGATTGCCTGGCCCGAGCGCATGACGCACTCCGGCAGATTCGGATGCCAGACTAGGCGTGGGAAGGTTAAGGGCGCATTAACTATAAGGCTGCGGCGACCGTCCTTTTGACATCAATACCTCCAGTGTCCGCACCACATGAAAATGGCGGGCGCCCTGGCCCGCCATCCATCCGTCGGGTCGGGTCGCGTGTTACTAGTTGGCGCCGCCGAGCATCTTCACATTGGCGCAGAACTCGGCGTGCGGCTTGCTCATCGCCGCATCCTGGCATTCCTTCATCATGGCCTCCTGCTTCTCCTTCGGCATGGCCATGAAAGCTGTCTTGAATTCCGCCATCGGCTTCATGGTTTTCATGCTGGAATCGGTGAAGAACGGCGCCATGTTGTCCGGCTCGTCCAGTGCGCCGGCAAATGCAAAGCCGCTGACCATGGAAAGCGCGAGTGCCCCGAGGCAGATATTCTTGAGGTTCATGAGAAAATTCCTTCCCTGTGTTTCAAAACGCGAGCGTCCGAACGACGGTCGCCTCCACAGTTCGGAGACTGGCTGGTCGATGTTCCCTCGAAAATCTGCTTCACGCGAACGTGATTGCGCGAAGTTGATCTTCACCAGAAGGAATTGCCAAAAAAAGAGGCCCGGAGCGATCCGGGCCTCAAGGCGTGAGGTCCTTGTGGGAGCGTCACGACGGGATGCTTTTCAAACAATTCCAGGAAAAGTGCTTTCGCGGTTTTCCGTCCGGAATTGCGTGGAGATAAGGGACCGGCGGGAGGAGGTTTCCGCCGGTCCCTTGGCAAGGATGCCTTACGGCACCACTTCGCCATGCTGGGAGATGTCGAGGCCTTCGACCTCTTCCTGGGTCGACGGACGCAGGCCGACCAGCGCCTTGACGACGTAGAGGATGACGAAGGTGGCGACCGCCGTCCAGATAATGGTGACGGCGACACCGTAGATCTGCTTGCCGAGCGAAGCGCCCGACGAGAGGCTGTTTATCGCCGGGTCGGCAAGCACGCCGGTCAGCAGGGCGCCGACCACGCCGCCGACGCCATGCACGCCGAAGGCATCGAGCGAGTCGTCATAACCGAACATGTGCTTCACCTTGACCGCCGAGAGGTAGCAGACGACGCCAGCCACGATACCGACGATGAAGGCGCCGGTCGGGTTGACAAAACCGGAAGCCGGCGTCACCGCGACGAGGCCGGCGACGGCGCCCGAGATGATGCCGAGCACGGAAGGCTTCTTGGCGATGATCCATTCGGCGAACATCCAGGCCAATGCCGCAGCGGCGGTGGCAACCTGGGTGTTGAGCATGGCGGCACCGGCAAGGCCGTCGGCCGCCAGTTCCGAACCGGCGTTGAAGCCGAACCAGCCAACCCACAGCAGCGATGCGCCGATGACCGAATAGACCAGGTTATGCGGCGCCATGTTGGTGGTGCCATAGCCTTCGCGCTTGCCGAGCACCAGCGCGCAGACGAGGCCCGCGACACCGGCATTGATGTGGACGACCGTGCCGCCGGCGAAGTCGAGAACGCCAGCCGTACCGAGGAAGCCGCCACCCCAGACCCAATGCGCGATCGGCACGTAGACGATCAGCAGCCACAGCGCCATGAAGATCAGCAGTGCCGAGAACTTGAAGCGCTCGGCGAAGGCGCCGGCAATCAGCGCCGGCGTGATGATGGCGAACGTCATCTGGAACATCGAGAAGACGAATTCAGGGATGTTGGCCACACCCGGCAGCCACAGGCTGGCCGTGGTGATGCCGTGGTGGAAGAATTTCGAAGTGCCGCCGAGATAGGCATTCATGCCGCTGCCGTCGGAAAAGGCCAGCGAATAGCCGAACATGAACCAAAGCACCGTCACCAGGCAGGTGATGGCGAAGCTCTGCATGATGGTGGCGAGCACGTTCTTCTTGCGCACCATGCCGCCGTAAAACAGCGCCAGGCCCGGGATGGTCATCATCAGCACCAGCGCCGTCGAGGTCAGCATCCAGGCGGTGTTGCCGGTATCGAGCACCGGGGCCGGAGTGGCGGCCGGCGCGGCAGCCGCGGCAGCGGGTGCGGCTTCCTGCGCGAAGGCGGCGACGCTGCCCAACGCTGCAAGAGCGAGCGAGCCCAGCAGGGCCGCCCTTCCCGTCGTCTTCAAGGTGGAAGGAATATTCATTGAACTCTCCATTGGAATACGTGTTCGCCGCTCAGAGCGCGTCGCTGTCTGTTTCGCCGGTACGGATGCGCACCGCCTGGTCGATGCCGAAGACGAAGATCTTGCCGTCGCCGATCTGGCCGGTCTTGGCCGCGGCGGTGATGGCTTCGACGGCCTTGTCGACCATGTCTGCCGCGACCGCGACTTCGATCTTGATCTTCGGCAGGAAGGAGACCGCGTATTCCGCCCCGCGATAGATTTCAGTATGTCCCTTCTGACGCCCGTAGCCTTTGACTTCGGTGACGGTCAGGCCCTGGATGCCGACGGCGGTAAGCGCTTCGCGTACCTCGTCCAGCTTGAACGGCTTGATGATTGCCATCACGATTTTCATAAGGTTTCACCCTTTGCTGTTGCGGTCCCCCGCGTTTGCACACCTTCACCGATCCCAAAGAGCCGGAGAGTGCCCCCAAGGATTCAAGCTCCGTGCCAACTGCCGAAGCAGGGTGTTAACCCATTGTAAACAAATGGATTGGAGCGGCCGGGGCCGGCAGGTGCCTGCGTGTGCGGCGCACCATCCGATTAAAAAATAGGCATTTTTGCGAAATTGCCTATTTTGCCGGCTTTGGGCGTGACTACAAAATATGGAACCGGCTTTCGGAAAGTATCTTGCTCAAACAAGACTCGCGATGCTCAACGCTTGAGCCGGATCAACCCCTCCTGGGCCATCGAGGCGATCAGCGTGCCGTCACGGGCATAGAGCGTGCCGCGGCTGAAACCGCGCGATCCCGAGCTCGAGGGACTGTCCTGCGCGTAGAGCAGCCAGCCGTCGAGCGAATGCGGCCGGTGGAACCACATCGAATGGTCGAGGCTGGCGGCCTGGATGTCGGGATCGAACAGGCCGCGCCCATGCGCGAAGGTCGAGGTGTCGAGCAGCGTCATGTCGGAGAGATAGGCGAGCAGCACCGACTGCAGCGCGCGATCGTCGGGAACCGGGCCGGCAAGGCGGATCCAGACATTCTGGCGGGGCGGCAGCTTGTCGCGGCTTTCATAGTGCTGGAGATTGACGGGCCGCAGTTCCAGCGGCCGCTCGCGCGCCCAGAAGCGGCGCACCGCCTCCGGCACCCGGTCGGCGGTTTCGAGTAGCTCGCGCTGCGTCTTCAGACCTTCCGGCGGCGGCACGTCGTCGGGCAGCGCGAACTGGTGCTCGAGCCCCTTCTCGTCGACCTGGAACGAAGCCTCCAGCGAAAAGATCGCCTGTCCGTGCTGGATCGCCAGCACGCGCCGCGTGGTGAAGGAACCGCCGTCGCGGATGCGGTCGACCTCGTAGATGATCGGCACCTTGATGTCGCCCGGCCGCATGAAATAGCCATGCAGCGAATGTACGAAACGGTCCGGCTCGACCGTTCGCTGCGCCGCCACCAGCGCCTGCGCGATCGTCTGGCCGCCGAACACGCGCTGCCATTCCACCTGGGGGCTGCGACCACGATACAGATTGTGTTCCAGCCTCTCGAGGTCGAGAATGCGCAGGAGCTCGTCGATCGCCGCCGTCATGTTTTGTGACCTCGCCGCAAAATTGCTATGGCGGTTTCCGACAGGAAGAACGAGCCGTCAAGGGCGCAGGGCCCCGGTCGGCGCGCAAGGAGCCAGGACAATGGAACGCAAGGCGGACGCCAAGACCAGATCCGGGCTCGATGTCCTCGTCGCCGGCGCCGGCTATGTCGGCCTGGCCGCCGCCGTCTCGCTGAAGCAGGCCCGACCGGGCCTTGCCGTGGCGCTGGTCGATGCGGCGCCCGCCGGTTCCTGGCAAAGGGATGGCCGCGCCTCGGCCATCGCCGCGGCCGCCTGCCGCATGCTCGACCAGCTCGGCGTCTGGGCCGAGATCGCGCCGCGGGCGCAGGCGATCACCGAGATGATCATCACCGATTCACGCAGCGCCGATCCGGTGCGCCCGGTCTTCCTGACCTTCGGCGGCGAGGTGGCGCCGGGCGAACCCTTCGCCCACATGGTCGCCAACAGGGCGTTGAACGGCGCCTTGCGGGCCAAGGCCGAAAGGCTCGGTGTCGACATCATCGAAGGCGTGGCGGTGCAAGGTTTTGAAACCAAGGGCGCCGGCATCACGGTGCATCTGGCCGACGGCGCTACGTTGACGGCGCGGCTGCTGGTTGCCGCCGACGGTGTCAATTCGAAACTGCGCGACATGGCTGGCATCAAGACGGTCAAGTGGGAATACGGCCAGTCCGGCATCGTCTGCACCGTGGCGCATGAACGCCCGCACAATGGCCGCGCCGAAGAACATTTCCTTCCCGCCGGCCCCTTCGCCACGCTGCCGCTGAAACCCGACGAGGACGGCACCAACCGTTCGTCGATCGTCTGGGTCGAACGGTCGGAAGATGCGAAAACGCTCGTGGAAGGCGATGATCTCGTCTTCGAACATGAACTCGAACAGCGCTTCGGCCTCAAGCTTGGGGAAATCCGCGTCGCCGACAAGCCGCGCGCCTGGCCGCTCGGCCTGACCATCGCGCGCGCCTTCGTCGCGCCGCGCATCGCGCTTGCCGGCGATGCCGCCCATGGCATCCATCCGATCGCCGGACAGGGCCTCAATCTCGGCTTCAAGGATGTGGCCGCATTTGCCGAGGTGATCGTCGAAGCCGACCGGCTCGGCCAGGACATCGGCGCGCTCGACGTGCTGGAACGCTACCAGCAATGGCGCCGCTTCGACACGGTGCAGATGGGCATCACGACCGATGTGCTGAACCGGCTGTTTTCCAACGACATCACCCCGCTGCGCACCGTTCGCGACATCGGCCTCGGCCTCGTCGAACGCATGCCACGGCTGAAGGAGTTCTTCATCCGCCAGGCATCGGGGCTTTCGGCCGGCACGCCGCGGCTATTGAAAGGCGAGGCGATCTGATCGCCTGTCGCGGGCTAGTTGACCTCGAAGCCGAGCTTCTGGCGCAAGCGCAATATCCTCTGGTCGGATATCTGCAGGCGCTGCTCGCCGCCCTGGGCGACGCGGTTCACCATCTGCAGCAGATCGTTTCGTTCCGCGATGTCGAGACGCTCGCGCAGGAACGGCGCCAGCTTGTCGATGACGACAGTGGCATCGTCGATCTGCGACGCCGCCCACTTGGCATAGATCACCGCCTCATCCGTCTTCTTCTTGTTGGCGATCTCGGAAATCACCGACCGGATGACAGCCTCGCGCTGCGGCAGGATAGGACCGTTCTCGGAGACGATGGATGCAATCAGCGTCGCGGCGGCCACTACCGGATCGTCGATCGCCGTCAGCGGCGAGAGTGCGGCCTGCTTGCGAAGCTTCTTGCGCCTGATGTTGCCTTGCACGCGCCCGACGACGTCGGCGACCTCGCGCGCGGCGTCGTTCATGGCCTTCATCCGGTACCACCACAACGCCGCCGCTCCGAGCACGCCAAGGACAGCAATCAGGAAAGGCATGTCCAAATCCCCCAAGGTCTTGAACGACGATAGGAGAACTCGTGGCTCGCTTCAACACGCAAGAGTTGAGCCCGGCAAAACGGGGACGTTCGCTCGACCGAACGTCCTCGGTTTCCAAGTGACCGCAACGCATGACGGGGATTATGACCCCGGCACGTTGTAGATCGCGCGCACCTCGATGGAACCGATTTCGCCCAGCGGAATCTCGCCGGCGATATCCAGCGCCTCGTCGAGATCCTTCGCTTCGATCATGACGAACCCGAGCAACTGCTCTTTGGTTTCCGCGAACGGGCCGTCGGTGACAAGTCTCTTGCCCTTGCGTCTGCGGACGGTTTTCGAGGTTTTCACCGATTGCAGCGCCTGCGCGATAATCAGCATACCGCGTTGGTCCAATGACCGGTCATGGGCCATCGAATCGGCGTCGAGCTTGGCCAACCGCTCTGTCGTCATGGCATGGAGATCTTTCTCTTCGCCGTAGACCAGGCAAACATACTGCATGTCCATCTCCTTATCGTGACGAACCATAGGATGAGGCGATCAAGTTGTCAGCCGGGCCTTTGTCCGCCGCATGATCGAGGAAGCACACCCCGACCCCGATGATGGCGACCGCCACAAGCAGCCGGCCAAAGCCGGACGCCGGCTGCCGCAACCAGTCGATTTCTTGTTCACCTGCCTGGCGGCCGGTGCCTGTCCAGTGAGCAGAAAATAGATTGTTCATGTGAACCTCCATCCGCCACGAAATCCGTGGCCGCTCGCAGGACGGCCGAGGCAGATGGAATTCGACATTTTTGCACGCACATTTTTTCAGAGATAAAAGCGAACGCCTCAGCCGGCACCTCGTCGAAAGAGCGCAGTGGCCTTCGCGTCTGCCCGCGCTATAGTTGACCGGACGCTGATCGACAGGCTTACCCAAATCAACCCAGGAGGACTCCATGGACCGCACCGCAAACGCCGTCTGGAAAGGCAATCTGAAAGAGGGCAAGGGCACGCTCGACACCCAGAGCGGAACCCTGAAAGGCACGCCCTATTCGTTCAAGGCGCGCTTCGAGGACGAAAGCGGCAAATCCGGCACCAATCCGGAAGAACTGATCGCCGCCGCGCACGCCGGCTGCTACGCCATGCAGCTCTCGCATTTCCTGGCCGAGAACGGCACGCCCGCGGCCGAACTCGACGCCAAGGCCGTGGTGACGCTGGTTCCAGGCACAGGCATCACCGGCAGCGCGATCACGCTGGTCGGCAAGGTGCCCGGCATCGATGCCGCGAAGTTCAAGGAATTGGCCGAGAAGGCCAAGGCCGAATGCCCGGTCTCCCAGGCGCTCGGCGCGATCAAGGTTTCGCTCGACGCCAGGCTTGGCTGATGAGCCTGGTCTGAAATGAGAAACGCCGGCCCCAGGGCCGGCGTTTCTGCATCGGAGATTGGCGAAAGCGGTCGCGGCATCCAATCTCCCCCTCGTGGGCAGGGCTATCGCATATGAGTGATGGCATTGATGAGATAGTCGTCATTCCAGGCGCATTTCT